>CAVQCU010000058.1:0-39976 GCA_963710995.1 uncultured delta proteobacterium | reverse complement strand
ATCAGATGGTGACGGTACGGCCGGTGGTGGTGGAGTGTTACCGATATAAAATGCAGATACGTATCACACAACCAGAGAAATCAGAACCACCCCCACCCCCACCCCCCCCCCCCCCCCCCCCCCCCCCCCCCCCCCCTCTCTCTCTCTCTCTCTCTCTCTCTCTCTCTCTCTCTCTCTCTCTCTCTCTCTCTCTCTCTCTCTCTCTCTCTCCCAACCCCCAAAACCACCACCATCCACAAAACCAGATAAGAAATACCTGCTAGCAGTGCTCTCTGGCGTCGCTCGCTTCAGCTGTTCGCTGTTAAGTTTGTTTTTGGGATGTGGATGTTCGTTCGTTTGTGGTTTGTTCGTTGTTCGTTGGTTCGTGCTTTGTCAAGATAATGGGGCGACATTGGTGGGCAGAATGGGACAGTGGAACCTTTCACTAGCAGGCGATGAAAGTTCGCGTGGGGGTTGCTCCGTCGTCACACCTGCATACGAGAACTGCTATGCCTCAGGGAAAAAAAAAAAAAAAAAAAAAAAAAAAAAAAAAAGAGAGAGAGAGAGAGAGAGAGAGAGAGAGAGAGAGAGAGAGAGAGAGACGACGACCTGTCGCGGAATCCGATCACGGACCAGGTGCTGGCACTTTGCCGATGCCGGCAGCTCATGACCGACAGATACCGGTGGGACCGTGACGGAGGACGGGACGGAGGACGAGGAGGGTGGCGGATGGGTGGGGTGGTCGAGGACGTTGGCGGTGGTCGATCGTACCGATTAGACAGGCCCGGGTTCTTTGGCGATAGGCTCTATGCCATCTAATTCCTGTGAGATTACAGGTAAAGTCTTGCCGAGTTTTTGCGGAATTTGCTCAGTGAAGATGATCGGAAGATTAATTGCCTTAAAACCCTGAATCAGTTTTACATTGTTGGCAAAAAGATTTTCCTTGTGAAACATTGCCTGGGCAAGATTGCCCTGAATGTCAATAATGATTAGTACTGCGTTGGTGCGGCTGATCATTTGAGTTGGCTCCTTATTTATCAGTGGTATATTTGTGCTTATCCGTTAAGCCGGCGCAGAAAAGTTCCGGTTTTTTACTGGTGATTATTTCCTGCAAAAACGGGCATTCGTCAAGATATATTTTTGCAGACTTCCCGTATACCATTTCTAAATCAAAGATGATATCGAGGTGGCAAGGAGGAGGCGACGAGGCGTATTGTACATACGTTGAGGAAGCCGACGACGCTGCCAACAAAGATAGCGCTTTGATTTAGGATGGTATTACCCTGATAAATGATTACCCAGTAATAAGCCGCCGTCAATGATGATCTCCGCTCCTGTCGTATAGTTGGAGGCAGCGGATGCCAGATAGAGAGCGGCGCCTGCGATTTCATCGGGATGGCCAATGCGGCCGGAGGGCAGCATCTTTTCCACAGTTTCTTTCGCTTTTTGAGCTTCTTCCGGCGAAAGGTGTCCCCAGTGGGAATTCATCATCTTAGTGTTGATGGGTCCCGGAGCGATGGTGTTTACCTGAACATTATAGGAGTTTAGTTCACTGGCAAAGGCCCTCGTAATCATCCGCATGCCAGCCTTGGAAATAGAATAAATGCTTACACCAAGTTCGGGATTGAACCCGTCAACGGAAGCGATATTGATAATTTTCCCTCCGCCTTGCTTTACCATAATCTTGGCCACGGCTTGGCTGACGAAATAAGCCCCTTTCAAGTTCAGGTTCATGATCGTATCCCAGAGGCGCTCGTCGGATTCAAGGACGGAGTTTATGGCGGGGCTCGCGCCGGCATTATTGACCAGAATATCTATTCGGCCGAACTTGTCCATCACGGTGCTGACCATTTTTTTTATATCATCAATTTTCCCCAAGTGGGCCGATAGCGGAAACGCCTCGCCGCCGAAGGTTTGAATCTCGGCTGCCGTTGCTTCCAGATCCTGTGCCTTGCGACTGGTGATAACCACTTTGGCTCCGGCCTTGGTGAAAGCAAACGCTATAGCCTGGCCGATGCCGCGGCCACCGCCGGTTATCACGGCTATTTTTCCTTTTAGTGAAAACTGAGATATATCGAACATAGTTTAATTCTCCTTGAAATATTTAATATAAAATTTCCTGCTCCTTTTGGGGAGCAGGAAAATAAAGGTATGCTATTATCTAATGATTCTCTTTACCAGTAAAATTTACTGAGTTCCAAATTTCAGAAGCGTAGCGAACTGAAATTTGTTGGACGAATTATCCCGTGTATGCAGGGATTACTTTCCAGCTTTCATCTTTTTGCTGAAAACTTCCCTGTCTCCGCCACTCATACCGGCGTGGTACTTTACAAGCTTTTTGCGGGATTCGATATCGTATTGGGTGGTGATAGCTATCTGTTCCATGATCGGTGAACCACCGCCATGATAATTGCCGACGTTCATGATACCGCCGGTTGCCGAGCAAAACACGTCTCCCAGAAATCTCCAGAAATTGGCCTGGTCTTCCACTGACATTTTCGGATTACGTTTAGTATATTTGAGAAGCTGTTCTCCTGTTTCCGGATTTTTGAAATCCTTTTCGTGAGGAAAGGTGGCGATAATACCACCGGCAATATCGCAGATTATCTCCGCTTCGCGAAAAACCGCCTCGCCCGAGAGACACCGGCCGACATTGCAGTAAATCGAATGCGGAATATAGGAGCCGGGACCGAAAGGAACAAAACCCATACCGGGAATATATAGCTCGGGTTTGCCGAGATCGGACGCTGTGTAACCCGCGGCATAGCCAAGTTCTATGGTCATAATGATTTCCGCCAGTTTTTCACGGACATGGGACTCTTTATGAATATTATTAACCTCGGCGGCAAGGGCTGCCGCTCCCAGGATAACATCGCCGATGGCCGGTTTACAGCCGGAATAGGAGTGTCTGTGAAACAGGGCGAAGAGAAGCGCGCATGCCCCGCCCATCAGATTTTCACCGGCAAGGAAGACTCTTTCCCAAGGCACAAAACAATTATCAAAAATCAGATATGAATCCGTATAGCCTGGTACAAATCCGCGTTTGTAATGTTCCCGCGGCCGAAAGTTGTGAATGGTCACGACCTGTTTCATTCCATCCCAGTCTCCCGGAACTGCGAAGGCCACCGCATAATCTTTATCTTCGGGTCGCAGTGCGCGAGTGGGCAGTACCAAAATTTCATCGGCCACGGAAGCTTCTGAGATATGCAACTTGCAGCCTTCGACAATGATGCCTTCCTTTCGCCTTTCTTTGATCCGCACATATGCTGAAGGATCAGGCTGTTCCGCGGGACGCAGCATCCGGTCACCCTTTGTGTCCGTCTGGGCGCAGCATCCGATAAGATCCTCCGTCTGGAAGCGAGTAAGCCACTTCTTGAAATTTTCATGATATTGAGTGGCCCCTTTGTTTCCCTTATCCGCTTCATAAGAGACATTATAAATGGCGTTGGTACCATCTATCCCCATGCATCGCTGGATGCAACCGCCGACTTTCTGGCAGAGCATTCTGGTCATGTCCTGTTTGTTGTGCAGGTCCTGTTTGTTCTGATGAATGTGATTGAAACGGTTAATACGCTCGCCTGTAAGGTGAGAAATTGCCGTGCAAAGTTCCTGATTTTCCGGCTTGGCCGCTTCATCATAAGTTGTGCCGATGGTATTGAGACAATCCATCTGTAACTCGTCCGTCCGGTCGATCAATTGGCCGTCATAGTAAATGTTACGTTTCATTTTTTTCAAACCATTGATGTAATCTTCTTTTGTTCTCATAGTAGTACCCCTTTTTTTGTTAAGATGATTATTGTTTTTTATATTTTGAGGATGTTCCTCCATCTTTTTTCTGAAAAAGTTTCCCAAATGTATGGGCATCTTCCATTTTTAGGTATAGCGTCAGGCCGGACTCTTCTTTCTTAGTGCGGATACCGTCCAAAATAATTTCGATTAAAGGGTCGAGCATATCCGCTATGCTCGTTTTCCTCTTAGGCATTCCCCGCATATGCCAGTGAATGAATAAGTGTTCGATGGCGCCCATTAACATGGAGCGGATCAAATAGGGATTGGAATCCTTTTTGAATGTGCCGTCTTCAATTCCCTCCTTGATACAGTCCAAAAGACCATGAGAGGAACGACGTATTGCGGCATGAGCGGGTGTTTGGCGAAATCGCTTGTTCGACATGAGTTGAAGCAAAACCAGCGCGGAATAGTGAGGATTAGATTGATAAAGCTGTACATAGAAGAGCAATATAGCCCTTATCTTTCCTTCTACGCCCTTGATGTATGGTATGACTTTTGTTGATTTTTCAAAGGTCTCATTGGATATTTTTTCGGGAATGGCGAAGAGAAGATCTTCTTTTGTTCCGAAATACTCATAGATTGTAGCCTCCGAAACCCCGGCCTCTTTACTGATTTCGGTGATTGTCGCGTTCTGGAAACCTTTTTCGGCAAATATACGCAGAGCGGCATCCATAATGCGGTCTTTTCTGGTTTTTGGTCTGCTCTTGTCTGCCATAATCATACCTTACGGTGATTCTGATTTTAAGGTATATCATCATAGTCAAACTGTCAAGTATTATTTTATTTCATAGCCATACTACAGAATATAATATTATTCCAAAGTCGCACATGACTATTAGTCAAAAATAAACAAATTATGGAACAATTTATAACTTTATGAAATCAATTACTTTTGGAAAAAATAGCAAATGAAATATTCCGACAAAAATAATAATCACTAAAAAATAACCAGCGGTCATAAAAAACATTTGCAATGAAACGAAAATGCTGATTAAAAACATCCTGGGTTCGTCTTAATTTTAAATACCATTTAATAGAGGAGGTTTTTATGTCTTTAAATAACTTAGTAGATTCAAGGGATGTACGGTTTATTCTTTTTGAAATGCTGGGATTGGAAAGATTAAACAGCTTTGAAATATTTAAAGATTTTGACAAGGCCATATACGATGATACATTGAATCTGGCGGAAAAAATTGCCGTCGGTCTATTTTATTCGTCCAACGCCGACGGTGATAAGACAGGGTTACAATTTAATCCCAAGACCAACGAAGTAAAGGTGCCCGAATCGTTTCACAAAGGATTCAAAGCGTACGTAGAAGCGGGTTTCCACAGTCTGTCGTTTCCGCCTGAAATAGGAGGAATGGGCATGCCCTCCAGTATCTCCATGGCCGCTGCGGAGTATTTTAATGCGGGCAACACATCATTGACCATGTATTGCGGTGCGATCACCGGAGTGGCTCACATCATCGCGCTTTTTGGTTCCGAAGAAGTGAAAAAAATGTATCTTCCTAAACTAATGTCCGGGGAGTGGGGCGGCACAATGTGCTTGACTGAATCGGGTGCCGGTTCCGACGTTGGAGCTCTAAAATCTAAAGCCGTAAAGCAGAGCGACGGTACCTACCTCATTACCGGACAAAAGATCTTCATCAGTAACGGCGAACACGATTTAACCCCCAACATCATCCATCCGGTTCTGGCCAGAATCGAGGGCGATCCCGAAGGAACAAAGGGAATCTCCATTTTCCTGGTACCGAAATTTCTTTTCAACAAAGACGGATCGCTGGGCGAACGCAACGATGTGATTTGTACAGGTATCGAACACAAGATGGGGCTGAAAGGAAACGCCACATCGTCACTAAGTTTCGGCGACAACGGCAAGTGCGTCGGCCATCTTCTAGGAAATGAACGCGAAGGCATGAAGGTCATGTTTAGACTCATGAACGCTGCCCGTATCCATACAGGTGTTCAGGCTGAGGCAGTTTCCAGCGCCGCCTACATGCACGCCGTCACTTATGCCCGGAACCGCATACAGGGCTCGCATATCACACAGATGCTGAATCCCGCTGCGCCGAAAGTCGCTATTATCGAACATCCCGACGTAAAACGCATGTTGCTTTACATGAAGAGTACCATTGAAGGTATGCGGATGCTCACACTTTTTCTCGCCTATAATGAAGACATCATGCATTGGTCGTCAAACGCCGAGGAAGTCAAGGAAGCAACGGCTATCGTCGAAATTCTTACTCCCATAGTCAAGGCCGGCATTTCGGATGCAGCGTGGCTGGTAACCGCTGAAGCCATGCAGGTTTACGGCGGGTATGGCTATTGCCAGGAGTATCCCGTCGAGCAGTACGCCCGCGATGCCAAGGTTTTCTCTATCTATGAAGGCACAAACGCCATCCAGTCGCTTGATCTGCAAATGCGTAAGATTCTCATGAATCCGGCAATGTATAATTACTCTATTCTAAAAAAATATATTGCTCAGGCTATTGAAAAAGCAAAAGGCGTTGTTGATGATAAATACATTGATCCGATCAAACGCGGCTTCGAGAAACTCGAAGAAGTAATTAACATGATGCAGGCTCAAATGAAGGATGGCAAATATATGGCTCTAGTGTTAAATGCCACGCCGCTGCAGCAAGCCTTCTTCCCGCTCGTGCTCTCCTGGCTGCACCTGTGGAGCCTGACAATTACCATCCCCAAGACGAAAGCTATTTTCGGAGATGCCAAGGGTGAGGATAGGCAGAAAATAATTTTGGAAAACAATGAGGCTGCCTATTACAGCGGCAGGGTGCTGTCATCTCAGTTTTTCATTGGTTCCGAGTATCCCAAGTATTTCGGAAAAATAGAATGCATCATGACTAATGAGTCAGCAGCAATTAAAGTTGTGCCGGATAATTTTACCGGAGCGCTTAAAGAATAGTTTACCAGACAGTAAAAGCATAAGAAAAAGGGGCTGATTCCAAGAAGATCAGCCCCTTTTCATTTTTCGAGCAACAATAGCAGCCAATTTTTCTTCCGCTGCATTATCTAAATCAACAGAACTACCGGCTACAATAATCCACTTTCGGGCAAGGCCTCTCACATCGGGTTTATCCACGCAGGCTGTTGGGCAGCCGCAAATCAGAATACCGATGTCCCATGGATTGAAGGTTTGATCGGTTGTCAAACTGTATTCCGGCGGCAGTAGTTTTTCTATCTCCAGCACCAGTTTTGCCCTATCGATGTGTGGATTGCAGCCACCGCAGTATTTTATGCCTGTCAGTTTCATTCCGATATTGTTGGATTTCAAATCAAAGCCGGTTAATCTTTAATTCCAGCGATTTCTTTGGCTAGTTTCTTTTTCTGTTCCAGATTGCCCTGGCGCGAAATCATAATTCGCTGAGCCTGTGGCGAACCGGCGCCATGCATGGATTCCGTGCGATAGCCGACTGCGGCAGTGCCTAAAGTAATATTTTCCACCAGCCTTAAAATACGACAGCGATTCTCCGTAGGCACGGAAGCGATTCCCTTAAAATATTTTTCGACTAATTTGCCGATTTCCGGGTGACGCAAATCTTTTTCCGAGCCCATTGTTACCATTAACCCACCGGCAATATCTTCGGCCAGCCGGGCAATTTCATAAGGGAACCTGGTGACGTTCTGTTTGCAGACATTGGCCAGCAATAAATCAATCAGGTAGTTGCCGGAAGCCGTCTTATGTCCCTGTGAGGAGCAGGCAATTCCGCAGGCGAAAAGAGTTTCATTCAGATGTATCATTTCGATCAGTTTGTCTTTAACGTGGGATGCTTTGGATGCGCCGTTATAATCGGCAGCCAGAGCCGCCGCGCCGATGAGCACGTCGCCGACGCCGACTTTACAGCCGCCATAACTCTGGCGGTGATAACCGGCAAATCTTTCCACCAAAGCGCCGCTGAATTCATATTCGCCGCACATAAACACGTTTTCCCAGGGAACAAATAAATCGTCAAAAATCATGAGAGCCTCATGACCGCCGAACTGCCGGTTGCCCACATCGATTTCACAGCCTTCAAGTTTCCGCGTATCGCAGGATTGCCGGCCATAAATATAGGATATGCCTTCCGCGTCGGCAGGCGCGACAAAGGAAAGGGCGTAATCGGCGTCTTCTTTGGCCATGGCAATAGTCGGCATAACTAAAATCCAGTGCGAATTGATGGCTCCGGTCTGGTGTGCTTTGGCGCCGCGCACGACAATGCCATCCTTACTTTTTTCCACTACATGAGTGTAGAGATCGGGATCGGCTTGTTTGCCGGGAGACAGGCCGCGGTCGCCTTTGGGATCGGTCATGGCGCCATCCACAGTCAGATCCTGCTCCTGAATCATTTTTAGAAACTTGGTAAAACGCTCATGATATTTAGTGCCGAGTTTTTCATCCATTTCGAATGTGACGCTGTCCACGGCATTGATGGCATCCATTCCGACGCAACGTTGAAAACAGGAAGCTGTCTTCTGCCCTAGGAGGCGCTGCATTTTCACTTTTTTAACCAAGTCGTCAGTGCTTTGGTGCAGGTGGCAGAACCGATTGATTTTTTCCCCGGTCAGATGGGACTTCGCCGTCATCAGGTCTTCATGCTGAGGATCTTGAGCCAGCGCGTAAGTCATTTTTACGGAATTCATGGATGGTCTGATTATCGGGTTATCCACCGGATTTTTCACCAATTCGCCCAGTAGATAGACTTTGAAATTCATTTTGCGCAGGCTTTCTTCATATTGTTCAGCAGTTTTTAGCGCCATTGCTTGACACCTCCATCACAGGGTTTGCTAACTAAGATTCAATTTATTAATACAGCCTTAGTTTAGTAACGAAAAGAGAATATGTCAAACCAAATTCCCCCGCTTTAAAAGCAATCCCGTGACTTGAAATCCCTTGGCTCCTTACGGAAGGGGCTCTACTATAAAAATGTTGAATAAATAATGATGTGCTGATAATTAAACTTTGATCTTAAAAAGCGCATAATCTTAGTTGATTATGATGGAGACGCTGAAAGGAAGTGTTTGTTCAATGTCGACTTTTACCATAGATAAACGAACGAAAGGGCGGTTTGATAAAAACCCCGAACGCTTCATCGAAAAGGCCATCAGAAATTTCGTCAAGACGAGTCCTTTGAATCGGCTGGAATCGTTCGGGGGCGAACCAATCTTTGATCAACCACTGGTCGGTTTTGCCGATAGCAATGACCCTTTATTTTCCGAGTATAAAAAAGTGGTGCACGAACTCCACCTCAGTCCGCGGGAGATGCTCACTTTACACCTTACCGAAACATTAAAGGATGAAGTGCCTCAATTGGCGGACGTAAGAGTTATTTCTTTCGCATTGCCCATTAACCGCGAAACACTGCGGGTTAATGCCAGAGAAAAAGAAGGGCCATCTCTGCGTTGGAATCATACGCGCTGGAAGGGGCAGGACTTTATCACCGGCTTGTCTACATATTTGGTGTCGCTTTTAGAATCAATGGGAGCTCATGCTCTTGCTCCGGAAATATCGCCTTATTTTAAAATTTTGCAAGTCTCCGATGGTTTTACCTCCAACTGGTCACAAAGGCATATTGCTTATGCTGCCGGGTTGGGCACCTTCAGCCTCAACGAAGGTTTTATCACTTCCAAAGGGCTGGCCATGCGCTGCGGGAGTGTGGTTGCCGGCATTAAATTACAACCATCAATAAAACCGTACGAACACCATCTGGCAAATTGTCTTTTTTATGCTGAGGGTAAGTGTGGGGAATGTATCCGTCGTTGTCCCGGTGGCGCAATAAGCGAAAAGGGCCATGACAAACTCAAATGCTTCGAGGTTCTCTTTGTGAAGCAGAAGCCCTGGGTGGAAGGCGCATATGGATCAGGTTACATAGGGAGTTATGCCGGATGCGGCTTGTGCCAGACAGGCGTTCCTTGTGAAAGGCGCATTCCTGTTCTTAAAAAAAGAAGACAGAAAATAGAGTAAAAATACCATTTGCATTTCAACCTTTGTCGAAGATGCCCTTCAGGATATTGCGCTCGTTTTAATCGAGTTTCATTATCCCTGACCATGGCGGGATAGCCCCACGTCACTTCGCTTCTGAAACTTGGGACTCATTATCAGCGAGTCTCATAAATAAATTCTACCAATTGTTTTTCGCTTAATCCCACGCCCGGTTCTCCGTCCATGCGTTTGGAGATGGAACCTTTCTCAAAGAAAAGAACAGTGGGGAAAACGTCTATTGAATATTTGTCCCCTATGCTTTCCCCATCATCCTGAACACACAAAAAATATTGTTGCTCTTTTTGAGCATACTGCTGGAATACGGGTAAAAATTTTCTGCAAAAAGGACACCAGGACGCGTAAACGAGGGCGATCACCCTATCGTTGGTCTTCAATATTTTATCCAGATCATGTTCGTTATCAATCAGAACGATCTTGTTATTTGAATTCATGAGGTTCTCCTTACCACCGCAGGATTATGTTGAATACAGCCTGGCATAAAAAAATCACTGTACGAGTAGGCCGTCTGTGGATAGCCAGTTAGCATAACTTGATAATTTGTCAAGGAAATTATCAAGGCCATTCTGAAATGTTCATGGTTTTAAACTGTTTAATCAGAGTTGTTTATTTAAAATTAGATCATAAATTTTTTGCGGTCATTATATTCTTGACATACAAGGTGGGACTTCTTATACTCCTTGTGTTTCAGCAAATATATAGTGCTCAGATGATGTAATTTAACGTATTTTGCAGATCGATCACCTCATGAATTTAACGCGTCACTGTGGCCGAACGTCGATAATATATTGCAAAAAAAAGAAAGGGAAAAAACTATATGCCTATCATGACATGGATTAAAGACGAAACCGTAGCGATCATCACCATGACCAATGGTGAAAACAGGCAAAATCTTGAATTTGCCAAAACCTTAAACGCAATGCTGGATGAGATAATCGCTGATAAATCAATATCAGCCTTGATTATTACCTCGAATGACGAGAAGAATTTTTCTCAGGGTATAGATGTTGTTTGGATTATGGATAATATGCAGAAAAATAATCATCAGCCGGTCACTGATTTCATCAACGAGATGGATAATGTTTTTAAAAAACTGCTTCTTTATCCGGTGCCGGTAATCGCGGCGATCAACGGTCATGCTTTCGGCAATGGCTCGATAATATCCTGTGCCTGCGATTTTAGATTCATGCGGTCGGACCGCGGGTTCTTCTGCTTTCCGGAAGTAAACATCGGCATTCCTTTCAGATGGGGTATGAACGCTTTTGTTAAAAAAGCCATTCCGCTGCACATATTATCACAAATGCAGTTTACTGGAAATCGTTACACCGCGCCGGAACTGGAAAAGCATAACATTATTGTGAAGGCCTGCGCCAATCAGGAAGACCTTATGGCCTCGGCCATTACCTTTGCCAAGACCCTCCAGAAAAAGCGTGGAATTTTAGGTGAAATGAAAAAGAGGCTGTATAGCGATGTTATTAAAGTATTAGATTCAGACTTTATGCCGCCGTCAGCCAAAATTGATTCTCTGATGATGTCTGATTAAACAGCGTTAAGAATTTTAAAGATTACAAAAGCAATTAAAGGTGGAAGAAAAATGAAAACAGCTATTACCGAGATGTTCGGAATCAAATATCCCATTATATGCGGCGCCATGATGTGGCTTTGTAAACCAAAACTTTGCGCGGCCGTATCTAATGCGGATGGTATGGGAAACCTGACTGCCGGAAACTATTCGACCGAAGACGAATTCCGTGATGCCATTGTGTTAACAAGAAAACTGACAGACAAACCTTTTATGGTGAATATAACCATTCTGCCATCGGTGCATATTACAGCCGAGCATCACAAAATGTATGTGCGTGTTTGCCTAGAAGAAAGGGTTTCCGGGATGGAAATATCCGGCACGCCGCTGGATAAGGTGGTGGGAAGGGAATATATAGACCTTCTAAAAAAAGCAGGGGTCAAACTCTTTCATAAGGTGGGATCGGTGCGTCATGCCGTGCATGCCGAGAAGATGGGTTACGACGGCATTTATGCCGCAGGCATCGAAGAGGGCGGTCATCCGCTCAGTGACGATGTTACCACAATGCTACTCACGCCGCGCATTGCCGAAACGGTGAAGATTCCGGTTGTGACTGTAGGAGGTATTGCCGATGGCCGCACTTTGGCGGCGGCGCTTACTCTCGGCGCTCAGGGAGTTATGATGGCTACCCGCTTTGTTGCCACGCAGGAGTGTGAGGTGCACGATAACATCAAGCAGGAAATTATCCGGCGGCAGGAATATGAGACGACTCTTATCTGCAAATCTATTGGTTTGCAGGGCCGGGCGATAAAAAACAAGATTGTTGAAGAGGTTCTGGCTATGGAAGCAAAGGGCGGCGGCTTGGAACAACTTATTCCGCTCATTTCCGGAGAAAAAGTAAAAGCGGCATGGAAATTCGGCAATGTTGACGATGCTCCTATGATGATGGGACAATCAGTCGGGTTAGTAAAGGATATTCCCACGTGTAAAGACCTTCTCGAGAGAATAGTGGCAGAGGCCAAGGCGGATATTAAGCGCGTGACAAATATATTTAATAAGTAAATATAATACAGACAAGAATTACAGGAGTTCCGGCAATCAAATATCTATTCATATATCCGAAAAAGCTTTGGATCGGCTTTCAATGTGCTTCAAATGTCTTAAGAATGAAATCAAGAGGAATCTTAATACGCATAGGGTTTTTCTTCTTTCCCGCGCCCCAATATTCATCATAGATTGGCTGATTAATCACGCTGGAAAATTAGATAGGCACTTCGGGAAATTTTACGGTAATAGAAATAGTGAAAACTTTATGGACGTTGTTAACCGAATTATCAATAGAATACTAACTCCAATGATATGACCGCGCTTCGTTCAATCCTTGCAAATTAGAGACAGTTGTCCTTAATTATTCGAACTCAGATTAACGAAACTTGCTGAGTCGCCGATTTAACAACAAAACAACATTCGTTATTGGAGTTGGTATCAGCAGGGACGACAAAGAATCCCGGACAATCCTGCATATATCCATCAGTTGTGCCGACCATTAATTCTCCATCTTTGAAAACTACCCTTATCTTGTGCCCAACTGACAATTTTGGGGAATCGAATTCCTTTTTTTCATTGTAATACGGGTTGCCACCGAATTCCTTAACAAAAAACAATCCTTTTAAGCCGGTAGTGCGTAATTCTAACAGTTTGCTTCCCGGCGGGGAATCCATAGGAATAAAATGAAAAAAGTCTTTATTGGGTACAAAATTGGTGGTGACACCTTTCAACAGCCGCCCATCTTGATAATGAGCTACTATTTTATCCTGAATCATTTCTTTCCTCCCATCTTTTAAATTTATTATACGGCATATAATAATTATACCGTTGCTTAATTTAATTGGGAATTAAACACCATCTTTGAACGCCGTTTTCAATCTGGTAATAATGGATAATATACGCGAGCGATAAGATTAATAGAAATATTGAGAGAATAATAGACGGCGTAGGTGTCCTTATAATAGTGAATCCGAAAGAAAGCAACATAAAAATACAAACAAGGAACATGACAACAAGATGTAACGATATTTTGTGTTGTATCCATTGAATTTATTTATTATAATATACTAGAAGCGCTCTTAATTTTTCCTCGTCCAGTTTTTTTAGAATATCTCTTTTACATAACTTTCATGCTTTTTCATGGAATCGATCATAATATATCAGTCGTATAGAATTGTTCCCTTCTTATTCCTAAGAAATTTAGCATATTCTAGAAAAAATATAGGTGTCTTCTTTTGTATTCCAAGTAATCTTTACCCCGCTGCCTTTCCAGTGCTCGAAAATGATTCTCGTCTTACAATTTTTTCCCCTTTTGAAGCATAACGCAGTTCGTGTTGACGCGATGGTCAGGCATTACTTAAAAGAGGTTTGAATAATAAAGCCGAAGTGAGGAGTAGGATTGCTTATAATAATCTGTTCCCTCGTTGACTTTTTAATAACATACCCATCGAATATTTTTTTCTTGCCGCCTTGTAAATTACCATACACTTTGACCTTCTCACCAACAGAAAGTTTTAGTTTGATATTCTTCGGTAACTCCGCTCGGACATAGATTGATCCGGAATTATCTGCCAGAGTGAATCCCCTGTCATCGAGTTGGGTGATATTTCCTTCGATTGTACTTACGGGCGGCAATGACACGTTTTTAATGAGGGTGGTTCCGGTGCACCCATTCAACAAAATAACGAACGTGGCCGCGACCATTAATATAGCAAGTTTTCTCATTTAACTCCTCCACATCTAATTGCCTAACACCTGACACCACTGGCGTGTCCGTCTGCATGAGTTGGCTAGCTAATGAAATTGGCTCTATCTGGTCTTGGCTTTATTATTGACATCCACTTCTCTGGATTTTTCAATGACTCAAAACCACATTTTTCGTAAACTCCATGTGCATCCTTTGTAATGAGAATCCATTGATATACATCCCTTAATTCAGGGTGTGACAAGGCAAATTTTACCATTTTGGAGCCGATGCCTTGTCTTCTGTACCCTTCATTCACAACTACATCCTGCAAATAAGCGAATCTCACCTTATCAGACACTACTCGCAAAAAACCAATTTGCTGACCGCTTTCAATGTATGCGCCAACTATCAACGCTGAGTTCTTTATCCCTTTTAATATTTCATTCTTCGTTATGTTCGGACTCCAATACACTTTTGAAAGCATACTATGTATGTCATCTATTCGGATGTCCTTTTTACTGGATATTATATCAACAGTCATCTTTCTTTCTCCGGCTGGCTAACAATTAATATACATAATCTTTAATATGCCGGTTTCTAAAAAAACCGTTCGTTGATTTTTGTATTATTTACGCCAATATTTTATGAAAATCAAATAATTATTAATGTTTACACACTTAAAATGCTTTTATTATCAGAAAAAGTGTAACAGGTATAATCAGTGATTACTAGCGGAAGCATCATCAGCAATCCTCGCTGTTTCTATGTTTCCGGAGGTTGGGGATTTATCATTTTTTGCAGTAAATATTCCTTTGACATGCAAGAACATTCTCCATATACTTATACCAATTCTAAATCGAAGCGCTATTTTTGTTGGCGTCGTTGTCGGCTTCCTCGACGTATGTATAATACGCCTCGTCGCCTCCGCCTAGCCCCGCTGAAGCGGGACAGTTCAACTAACGAATTCCAGTTCACTGCGTAACTGTAATTCGAGTTTCACTGCCGCCTCAATATCATCTTTGATTTAGAAATGGTATATAAACCACAAAAGAAGAGGTGCTGTATGGTAGAAAAAACAATTATCCAATTAGGTAAGATGGTTAAAAACTTCACTCTGCAGGATCAATTCGGTCAGGACTTTGTCCTGTCAAAGCTGAGAGGCCTGCGCGTTGTGTTGTCTTTTCATCCTCTGGCATGGACGCCCGTCTGCACTTTGCAGATGCAGTCCCTCGAAAAGAACAAAAAGGTATTCGACAATCTCCACGCGATTGCTGTGGGCTTGAGCGTGGACAGCGTTCCCTGCAAGGCGGCATGGGCCAAAGCCATAAAGATCAAACAGACGAAGCTCCTGTCGGACTTCTGGCCTCATGGAAATGTAGCCAAAAGCCTCGGGCTGTTCCGGGAACAGAACGGTTTTTCACAACGGGCAAACGTCGTCCTCGATCAGGCGAGAAAGGTGTGTTTTTTGAAGGTATATCCAATCAAAGAGCTGCCGGATATTGATGAGATTATCGCTTTCCTGAAAAATGCATAGAGGGTGTCTAGGAGAATCCCCAATATATGCCGCGTGAAATATAAAATAGGAGACCAGATAATGATTACACTAATTGCGACTTTAAAAATTAAAGAAGGAAAAGTGGAAGAGGCTGTCAATGTTCTGAAAGAGGTCGTTCCCAAAATTAAAGCAAGTGAGCCGGGTTGCCTGGAATATATACCCCACACTGTCCGTGGTGATGAAAATACAATTATTATTTATGAGAAATACAGTGATAAGGATGCCCTCAAACTGCATTCCGCCAATTTGATGAAAAGTCTGGAAAAGCTTTTCCCTTTGCTGGAGCCGGGCATGGATGTCAAAACCTGTTACGAGATTATCCTGTAACCTTAATCCAATTCTAAAGGAATTTTTTGCCGTGTTGACGAAAATTCTCGGCAATGTGAGATTCTATTTATTATGCGCTCTAAGGGAATGCGCTTTGATTTAGAATTGGTATCGCCTGAAGGGATTTATTATGGGACTAATACAAATATTAATTAAAGATCCGCTGGCTTTTGTAATATTGTCGGTGTTGCTATTATATTCAGTGATCTTTCATGAGTTAGCTCACGGCTGGGTTGCCTATAAAATGGGTGATCCCACGGCTAAATTGCTGGGACGGTTGACGCTCAATCCGGTTAAACATCTCGATCCGATCGGAACATTGATGCTTTTGATTATCGGTTTCGGCTGGGCAAAACCTGTTCCCGTAAATCTGGGGAATATCCCCGCCGATAAAAGACGCAAAGGAATCATTCTCGTGTCGGCGGCAGGTATTACGGCAAATATTATCTTCGCTTTTGTCGCGCTCTTATTATTGAGGCTGATTTCTCCTGAACCTTCCGGGATGGCCGGGCAAGTCCTTCTTTTGCTGGCCCATATTAACATTATCTTGGCCGCGTTTAATTTAATCCCGATCCCGCCGCTTGACGGTTCTAAAATACTCATGGGATTCGCGCCGGAATCAGTAAACAGGGTACTGATTCAAATTGAACCTTTTGGATTTTTTATTGTTATCGGTTTGCTCTATTCAGGCGTTCTTAATCCGGTGATAAACTTTTTTCAATATATAATTCTGAGGGTTATATCTGTTTTTTTGTTTTGATAAATGATAGATAAAATGAGGTACCATTTTGCTTTCAAAGGATAACGCGGCGGCAAGGAGGAGGATCCGCAGGCGTATTACTGATACGTTGAGGAAGCCGACGACGATGCCAACAAAGTTAGCCAAAGACCGGAAGCGCGTCCAGTAAGGGAGCGCATAGTAAATGAGGTTTTTACCTTACCGGTAATTACCGCCTGCAAGGTGGTAATTACAAGCTAATTGGTACAAGATGAAATCATTAATAGGAGGAAAAATTGTTATGATAACATTTACAGAGTTGTTAAAAAATAGAAGAGCAATCCGTGATTTTCAGGCCAAAGATGTTTCGCTGGATGTAGTAAAAGAAATTCTCAAAGAATCATGTCTGGCGCCTTCGGCCAGCAACGGCCAACCATGCCAGTTTATTATCATCAACAATAAGCAGATAATGAAAAAACTTTCTGACGAAAGCAAAAAAAATCTCCTGCAGGATTTTTTCAAAAACCCTGCCTCCCTTAATCCGACCTATGAAGCGCTGATGAAGGATGAAAACTTTAATGTTTATTATAACGCTCCATGTTTGATTTACGTTATCGGTTCGAAAAGCGTTCGTTCACTCGACGTTGATTGCGCGCTGGCGGTAAGCTACATTATGTTTGGTGCCACCCAAAGAGGTTTGGGCACTTGCTGGGTCCATTTAGGGTCATATATCAGAGATCAAAAAATTAAAGCGGAAATAGGTATGCCCGATGATTGCCGTATTGTTGCGCCCATTATTATCGGCTATCCGAAAGAGATTCCCGCAGCGTCGGAGCGGCATGCTCCCCAAATTCTCAAGATAGTCAGCTAAGACGAGAGACTAAAGAAGTTCAGAGATAGTTTTTAAACCGGCGGCGGGGTTTGCCCGAAAGTGAAAACGGATTATTCTTCGTCCCGCATCTTTTAGCGCCTGCCAGTCGCCTTGAGCCTGAGCGGCTTTCAGCGCGCCAAAGGTTAGTGTTGAATCCGCAACGCCGATACGGTCGGGTATCTTTATGTCCAGCAAATCATCAGCGGTTAATTGAATAAATAATCCATTTCCGGAATCGCCTTTGTGTAATTGTCCGGTGGAATGCAAATATCGCGGTCCGTAACCAATTGTTACAGCAAGTCCATGTTTTGCGAAAATCTTCTCGCGCAGTGATTGCAGAGCTTCATCCACTTCCGGCGTCGGACTTAAATAAACCTGCAAACAAACATAATCATCTTTCGCGGATTCAGAAAGAAAACTTTTCAACGCGCCGGCAAACGTAATAGCTTTGGGTCCACCGTAAATAACGCATTCCGGAGTTGTCAAGGAAGGCAATTCGGAAGGAAGCTCTTTGTGTTCGCGGCAAAGCGCAATCGTCCGGCGGGTGTGCGCCTTTGTCGTTTCCACGTCCGGCTGAGCAAAAGGGTTGATGCTCAAAAGATGCCCGGCCACGGCTGTGGCCATTTCCCAAAGAAACATTTGACCGCCCAAATCGTAACGATCATTAGGCCTGATAGTAATTACCGGATGCCCGGCTGCGGCAAGGCCAGCAACCTTTTGCGAATTATCGTCGGCTCCATCTTGAAAAAAAACAAATACGCGATCCTTGCTGTAGAAATGCGGGTCTGCCAACGGTTCATTTAAAACAGGCAGGATTCCTTTTCCTTCCTTGCCGGTGCTTTCCGCGATAAGCTGTTCCAGCCAGTCGCCAAGAGGAGCCCACTGAGGCGACATGATAAAGGTAATTTTGTTTCGGCCCCTTTGCGCCAATGTGCCCAAAGTGGCGCCTAAAACCGCTCCGGTGGCGGCAAACTCGCCGGAAAAATTATCCACTTTCTCCCTTTGCGCCGCGGATATCGCAGTGAACAGAAGTATTTCCACATCAACGCCGATGATGGCCGCGGGAATAATACCCGGCATGGAAAGGGCGGAGTAACGCCCACCGATTGCGGGATTGTTGAGAAATGTGTGCCGCAAAGAAAGCTCCTGCGCCGTCTTTATCATAGGGCTGCCTTCATCAGTAATCAGGATAAAGCGGCTTCCAGCGGAACTGCCCATTTTTTCCAGGGTCAAGTTGTAGAAGTAGTGAAAGAGGGAAGTGATCTCCAGCGTTGTTCCCGATTTCGAGGAAACGAGAAAGAGAGTTTTTTCCAAATCCAGACGTTTAGTAAGTTGGGAAATTAAAATCGGGTCGGTGGTATCCATGATATGTAATTGGGGATGACCAGTCTCACTGCCGAATATTTTATTGAATACTTCCGCAGCTAGACTCGATCCACCCATTCCCAGCAAAACAACATCGTTAATGCTGCCATTGGTAAATGGTTCAAGGGTAGTGCGAATATAGTTTATCTTTTCTAATGTTTCCGCAGGAGCGTCAAGCCAGCCCAGCCGGTTGATAATCTCATCCGGTGCCGGTTTCCAGACTGTATAATCTTTTGCCCAGATGCGGGCAATAATATTATCCCGGCGCATTTTGTCCAACGCGCTGATGATTGAGTTTCGATACTCTCCCAGAGAAAAAGAAATATTGGCATTATCCATTTTTCCCCCTCCCGCTAGGCGCGATTTAGCAATTCTTTAGCGGCCTCAATAATTTTTGCGACGGTGAACCCGAATTTTTCATAAAGAACCGGTCCCGGAGCGGAAGCGCCAAATGTTTCCATGCCGATAATCTTTCCTTGCAATCCGGTGTAATGTTCCCAGCCGAGCCGGATTCCCGCTTCCACGGAGACGCGGGCAGTGATCCGGGGCGGCAAGACGCTGTCACGATATTCCTGGGGCTGGCGGTCGAAAATTTCCCAACATGGAAGCGAGACAACTCTTACCTTTGTGCCAATTTCCGCAAGCTTGCGGGCGGCAGCAAGTGCGAGTGATACTTCCGAGCCTGTGGCGATTAAAATCAATTCAGGATTGGGCGCTGACTCCCACAAGATATAGCCGCCGCGCCCTAAGCCTGCTGCGGCACTGCATACGCTTCGATCCAGCACCGGCAGATTCTGGCGGCTGAAAACCAATGTTGTTGGGCCATTCGTGTTGGAAACAGCAATGCGCCATGCTTCCATTGTTTCATTGGCGTCGGCAGGCCGGATAACTGTCATGTTAGGCACCTGGCGCAGATTCATGATCTGTTCGATCGGTTGATGCGTGGGGCCGTCTTCTCCCACGCCGATGCTGTCGTGCGTGAAAACAAAGATAGTGCGCACACCCATCAGCGCGGCCAGCCGCATGGGCGGGCGCATATAATCGGCAAAGGGCAGGAATGTGGCCGTATAAGGAATGATGCCGCCATGCAGCGCCATGCCTACGGCAATCGCTCCCATCGCGTGTTCCCGGACACCGAAATGAATGTTACGACCTGCAAAGCTCCATGGACCGCCGACCAAACCTTGCAAACCGGCATAGGAGGTAGCGGGGCTTTGAAAATCGCCAAGGCCTTTGAGCCAGGTAAAGGTGGATGGGTTAAGGTCAGCCGACCCGCCGGCAAATTCAGGAACTTTAGCGGCGATTGCCTGCATCACAGTCTCCGATGCTTTACGCGTGGCGATATCCTTGGATCCCGCGGGAAATTCAGTAAACGCTGTTTCCCAGTCGGCAGGCAGTTCACCGCTCAGAGCGCGCAGGAATTCAGCGGCTATTGCCGGTTGTGTCTGCTTAAAGGCAGTCAAATCTTCCTGCCATTTATTTTCTGATTTTTTGCCGCGGGTGAGCGCTTTGCGGAAAAGTTTGCGCGCCTCGTCCGGCACAAAAAACGCAGGTTCCGCGGGCCAGCCCAGAGCTGCTTTGGCGCCCTTGAGTTCATCCGCTCCCAGAGGAGCGCCGTGCGCATCGCAGCTTCCCTGCTTGCAGGGCGCGCCATAACCGATTATCGATTGCACACAAATTAACGATGGCCGGTCGCCATCTTTTTTTGCTTTTTTAATCGCCCGGTCGATGGCGGCAACATCGTTTCCGTCTTTGACTGTTTGCACCTGCCAGCCGTAGGACTTGAAACGAAGCTCAATATTTTCCGTGCAGGAAATCGCCGTGGAACCGGCAAGCGTAACCTTGTTATCATCATAAAGGACAATTAACTTTCCGAGTCGTAAATGTCCGGCCAGCGAGCAGGCTTCACTAGCAACACCTTCCATCATGTCGCCATCGCCTGTCATCACGTAAGTGAAATGGTCAACTAATTTCGCGCTATCGCTGTTAAAACGTGCCGCCAGATGTGCTTCGGCGATAGCCATGCCCACGGCATTTGCCAATCCCTGACCCAATGGGCCGGTGGTTACTTCCACGCCGGGAGTGTGCTTGTATTCGGGATGGCCGGGAGTAATGCTTCCCCATTGGCGGAAATTTTTAATATCGTCAAGCGTCAGGTCGTAACCGGTAAGATGCAGCAAAGCATATAAAAGCATCGAGGCATGACCGGAAGAAAGAACAAAGCGGTCGCGATCCGGCCAATGCGGATTTTTGGGATTGTGTTTCAGGTGCTTCGTCCACAGAGTAAAAGCGGCGGGAGCGGCGCCCAGCGGCATACCGGGATGTCCGGATTTTGCTTTTTCAATGGCATCGGCAGCCAGAAAACGAATAGTATCAATACATTTCTTTTCTAACATGTTTTTGTCAGACATATTGTCTCCTTCATTTGTCATTGCGAGACGCGCCTTGCGCGTCGTGGCAATCTAATTTATTAAAGTACCGGCAAGTCACTAACTTGAATCTTGTTGCATTTAGCACAAAACATTATGGTTAAGAATAATTAATGTACTAACATATTTAAAATATTTTTAAAACTTTTCTTGAAATATATTTTAGATGAAAAATGTTGTAAAATGAATTTTAAAAGATTATATATTAAAAACAATAATTTAGTTTAATATTTATATTTTGAAAAATATAATTATCGAAATCAGTATATTCCTTATAATTGCTTTGAGACAGAAGGAATTTCCTTAATGAAGAGTTATTGAGTAACTATAGAATAACTTGTTAGGCAAAAGTACTCTGAAAGACAATGACTGAGAGCAAAAAAGATATATTGGAGAGGATCAAGAAAGCGACAGTTGCAGTAGCCTACCTCAACACGGCCGATCCTAATGAACCATTTACTATTGTTGGTTCGGGCTTCTGTATAGATCCTACGGGCATCGTGATAACATGTCGACACGTTGTTGTAGCTTTCATGGAGAAGAATATTGCACAACAGATTAGCGAGGCTCCGCAAAGCACAAGAACCAGTAGATTCAAACCTATGTCTCCGGGGAAAACGATTACACCCTTTGCAATATTTTACGGTACGGCAAGGTCAAGAGAGCATATCTTTACCATTCTATCTCATCCAAGGAATCTAATAGCGAAGCCTGATAAAGACTTGGCAGCCATACAGCTTTCATCCCACACTAGATTCCCGCAGGGATATCCGTTTCTGGAGATTGAGCAATTTGAGGACATCTCAGAAGGTGATGATATTGGCGTCTGCGGCTTTCCTTTGGGCAACTATCTCTTAAAACAACTGGGTACAGTTGCGAGTTCTTTCACTAGAGGCATACTGAGTTCAATAATTCCGGGGCCAAATGTTGAATTGGAATACTTAGATGGCTTTCAATTGAACGTCACGGCAACGAACGGCAATAGTGGTGGCCCTGTCTTTTCCTTTGATACGGGAAAGGTCTTTGGGGTTTTGACATCAGGTGTTGTGCATCCTAACGGTGGATTAGTGCAGGGGCTTGTGAAAGCAGAACCTGTGTATCCTGTCGTAGAGGCAGATTTCATCGAAAGGTTAAAAAAAGCACCTGAGATGATAAATTGTTAGATGCCGTCTTAGACGTAACATTTTACGCGATAACTTTTCGTTTGGGCGAGTAAAAAGGAGATTGTGCCTTGATCAATCTCATGCCAACAATTTTCTTCGGACATGGCAATCCAATGAACGCATTGTCGAAGAACAGTTACACCGAAGGCTGGGCCTCTATCGGCCAATCAATTCCACGCCCGAAGGCTATGCTCGCTGTGTCTGCTCACTGGTACATACCTTATTGCGCGGTAACCTCGAACCTTAATCCTCGGACAATCCACGATTTTGGCGGTTTCCCCAAAGAGCTCTATCAGATTGAATATCCTGTGCCCGGCAGTCTCGAACTGGCATCGCGTGTTAAAGACATTCTGGCTCCTATTGAGGTAAGCCTTGATGAGGGTTGGGGGCTTGATCATGGAACATGGTCGGTGCTGAAACATGTCTTTCCGAAAGCTGATATTCCTATTGTCCAGCTCAGCATTGATGAGACCAAGCCGCCCTCGTTTCATTATGAATTAGGGAAAAAGCTGGCATCGTTGCGGGAAGAAGGAGTTTTAATCATCGGCAGCGGCAATATCGTTCATAATCTGTCGGCCTACTCATGGGGTGAAGGTGATGTTCCTCCTTTTGACTGGGCTGTACGGTTTGAGAAACACGCGCTGGAATTGATGCTCAAAGGTGACGATGCGCCGCTGGTCAATTATCAGAGCTTAGGCCGCGACGCAATTCTGTCTGCTCCGACGCCGGATCATTATCTGCCTCTGCTGTATGTGCTTGGTCTTCGCCGGAAAAACGAGAAGGTCAGCTTTCCCGTGCAGGGAATTGATGGAGGCTCAATCTCGATGCTGGCTGTCAAGATAGGTTAAGGGCATCGAATCAAGATTAGAGGAGGTTCATATGAAGAAAATAATTTTGCATGGACATTCAACATATGACGGGGCCGGAGTCAAGTTGAAGCGTATTTTCGCGCATGATCACACAAAACTTACCGATCCGTTCTTGCTCCTCGATCATTTCGGTTCAGACAATCCCGCTGATTATGTAAAAGGCTTTCCCTGGCACCCTCATCGGGGAATTGAAACAGTGACCTACATGCTCGGTGGAATGGTTGAGCATGGCGACAATATCGGCAACGCGGGCACAATCGGGCCGAGAGATATTCAATGGATGACCGCGGGCGGCGGCGTAATTCATCAGGAGATGCCCCAACCCTCAAAAGAAATGATGCACGGGTTGCAGCTGTGGGTAAATCTACCGGCAAAAAATAAGATGATGGGACCGCGCTATAGGGGTATACTGGAAAACGAAGTGCCGGTTGTCAAGATACCGGGCGGAGAAGTTCGGGTTATAGCCGGTGTTTACAAAGATGTTGAAGGCCCCGTGCGGGAACTGATAGTGGATGTTAAGTATCTGGATGTCAGGCTGAAGAAGGGAGCGTTACTATCGCATGAGGCTCAAAAAGGATACACCAGCTTTTGTTATCTGATTTCCGGAAAGGGCGAATTTGATGACGCGAAGCTGGAACAGGCACAGCTGATTCTCTTCACGGAAGCAGGCAACATTGCCGTAAAAGCGATTGAAGATATGCATTACATCTTCGTTACCGGACAGCAGCTGGGCGAACCGATTGCATGGGGCGGCCCGATTGTTATGAATACCCGGGAAGAGCTGGAGCTTGCTTTCAGGGAGCTTGACGAAGGCACGTTTATCAAGAAAAAAAGAAAATAACCGACGTAGAAGTTTTATCTGGGAAACATGTAAACAACTCGCCGGTGCAGTTAATCCGGCCGGGAAGCTAGGAGGAAAAAATGAAGAAGTTAATCTGGAGCATAGGCCTGATGGCCGTTCTGGTTTTCGGTTTGATAATTCCCTCAACGTTTGCAGGAAGCTCAAAGGATGAAGGATACTCACCGGAAATGAAAGCAAAGATTGAAGAGACGAAAAAGGAGCTGAAAAAATTCACCGATGAAAGAGCGATGATAGCAAAGAACCTGAAGACCTTTGATGAATTGGATTTCGTGGTTTTCAGCAATCAGGAATGGACACGGCTGCACGAAAGCCATTCCAAAGACGTCAAGGTCAACTGGCCCGACGGGCATCAACAAGCACATTGAAGACCTCAAGGCGATGTTCGTGTACGCGCCAGATACAAACATAAAAGTTCATCCCGTAAAAATCGGATCAGGGGAATGGACTTCCGTAATAGGAGTGATGTCCGGAACATTCACCAAGCCCATGCCGATCGGGGACGGCAATTTCATTCAGCCAACCGGCAAGAAATATTCTATTAACATGTGCACGGTGGGGCATTGGAAGAACGGCGTGATGATAGAAGAATGGCTGTTTTGGGATAACGCGACTTACATGAAGCAACTTGGAATAGGACAATAGGATGGAATAGCAGCGTCAGACCTTGACAGCGGGTGGTGTTATATATAAAATATTGCCAGACAAGTCAATGCATAGATAATCAGATTGAGAAGAAAGGAGATAACTCTATGGAAGAACCGAAAATTGTACAAAAAAGGCCGTACGCGGTGAACGTTGAAAAGGGGAAAGCGTATTATTGGTGTGCTTGCGGCTTGAGTGATAATCAACCATTTTGTTCCGGCGCGCATAAGAGCACTTCTTTTACGCCGGTTGCATTCACGGTGGAGGAAACCAAAAAAGTATTTCTCTGCGGCTGCAAGCGGACAAAAAACCCTCCTTTTTGCGATGGCTCGCATACAAAAATTTAAATATCCTTTTGGTGTGGTTTCGGGGGCACTAATGCCCCCAACGGGGCAAGCACAGGACACTGAAGGAATATTGATATCCATAAATTTGTAAGGAGATTCTTATGAGCAAATACCAAATCGCCGTTGTTGTCGGAAGTCTTCGCAAGGATTCATTCAATCGCAAACTTGCTAATGCCATTGTAAAGTTGGCGCCGCCGGAGTTTTCGTTCCAGCAGGTGCAAATCAGTGACCTGCCGCTATACAATCAGGACGATGACGCGAACCAGGCCGAGTCCGTCAAGCGATTGAAGAACGAAATCAAGAACGCCCAGGGCATTTTGTTCGTTACACCCGAATACAACCGTTCGATACCTGGTGTACTCAAGAACGCCATCGACCACGCTTCGCGCCCTCATGGTCAAAGCGCTTGGACAGGCAAGCCGGCTGGTATTTTGGGCGTCTCTACCGGCGCTACCGGTACGGCCATGGCGCAACAGCATTTACGCAACATCCTTGCAGCCCTGAGCGTACCAACGCTTTGCCAACCCGAAGCTTTCATCCAGCTAAAGGACGGGTTGTTTGACGAGGCTGGCAACATCGGCGCAGACAGCAAACAATTCCTGCAGAACTGGATGGATCGATATGTCGCATGGGTGAGGAAGCATGTGGCCTGATGCCGCAGGTGCCACATACTCTTCCTCAAAATACTTGACAAAATGAATCAAAACGAATATGTTATATTCAAATCAACATTGAAGGTGAATATATGCCAAAAGTAGTTACTCTACGACTGAATGATGATGTCTATCATCTTTTTAGCCACTATGCGAAAGATGATAATAGAACTCTATCAAATTTTATTGAAACTGCAGCGAAAAAATATATTGAGCAGAATATTGAGTATGCAGATGAATATGAAATGAATGAAATTAAGAATAATGCCAGTTTAAATGAAAGCCTTAAGCGTGGATATAAAGATGCTAAAAACAAAAAAGGCCATTACCTTGTTTGAGTATAAGATATTTGAGACTAATGAATTTATAAAATGCATTGAAATATTGCCGCGAAAAGATAACGAGTTAATAAAGAAGAAACTATTGGGCTATGTATATCCGCAATTAAAACAAGAGCCTCATTTTGGTATAAATATAAAAAAATTGCATGGCTATGAGCCCGACACATGGCGTTACAGAATTGGTAAATATCGGATATTCTATATTATAGAAAAACAAGTAGTGAGTATAATTTCAATAGATCATAGAAAAGATGCGTACAAATGAAAGAGGCGGGAAACAGGCGGTAGGATGGGCCGCTGCTTTAGGCTTTATAATTTAATTTTATTTACTGTCTCGTCATCAAGCCAGTTCAGATATTCCTTGCTCCCTTTAACAATCGGTACGGCGATGATCTCCGGTGTTTCATAAGGGTGCATTTTTTTAATCGCTGCTTCCACTTTTTTGAAAAGATCATCCCGTGTTTTGATCAGGCAGAGCCATTCCTGGGCATTTTCCACTTTGCCTTTCCAGCGGTAAATGCTGGTAGTCGGACCGGTGATCTGAACACAGGCTGCAAGCTTCGCTTCCACCAAATGTTGGGCGATGGTTTGCGCCTGCTCTTTAGTTTCGGTTGTGGTAGATATCTGAATGTAAGATTTCATTTTTTCCTCTTTATCCTCTGTCGGCGGAGGTGTCACGCAGTGACGGAGGTGGATAAAAGACTTCCAACTTGTAACCATAATGAACACTATGGCTACCTTAACACATCCACCCGTTAATCCCTCGCCAGCGGGGGACACGCAAAAATAGTTGCTCATTTCTTCGCGCATTCATACATCATAATCGCTGCTGCTTGCGGTAAACTCAAGGAATCCGCTTTGCCGCTCCCGGGAATGCTCCATTGTTCATCAGCCATTCGTAAAAGAGATTCCGGCAGGCCATGGCTTTCATTGCCCAAAAGCAGGGCGGATTTTTTCTGCACGGCGTGAGGAAATTTTCCATCGCGCACATCAGAACCGATGAGAAAAAAGTTTTTTTTAATTTCCGGCAATCCAGTGGATAAATCAATGTCGGGGATAATTGTCAAATGGAAAATGCTCCCCATGGAAGCGCGCACGGATTTCGGATTGGTGTAATCCGCCGAGTTAATGCTTAAAATTATTCCGTCAAAGCCGAACCATCGCGCGCTGCGCGTGAGCGCTCCGAGATTGCGGGGATTGTTTACTTCATGCAAAATCAAAATGTTGCCGGAAGTTTTAGCCAGCCATGAAGAAAAATCCGGCGTCTGTTTCATGCTGGCTACCGCCATGATTCCTTCCGGTTCTCTGTCCTGACCGATTTTTTGCCACTGGGAACGGATAAGCTGATAAACAGGAATATCTTTGGCAGCGGGAAGCGTGAGCCCCTCCCAGTATTTTATTTTTTCCGGCATGATGAGCAATGCTTTAATCTGCCAGTCGCTTGCCAGAAGTTCTTCGACCACCTTCACGCCTTCGACTAAAAATAATTTTTCTTCCAGTCGCGCTTTGGCGTCGTTAAGCTTTGCCCATTTTTTCAACAGGGCTTGTGAAATATTTAAATATTCGGCCATCATGAAATCCTGATTATTTTTCCTCCGCGATAATTGGGGGCAGTTTCTTTGGCCATATAAGCGATGCAATAACGGATAATGCTATTACAGAGGATATTACAGCTAAAGAAGCGCCAATATGAATCTTGTAAAAATCAGTGATCAGCATTTTAATTCCCACAAAAACCAAAATCACCGCCAGGCCGTATTGCAGATGGTGAAAGAGTTTCATCAAACCGGAAATGGCAAAGAAAAGAGAACGCAGACCTAAAACGGCAAAGACGTTGGAAGTATAAACGATAAATGGATCGGTTGTGACCGCTAACACAGCAGGGATGGAATCGACGGCAAAAAAAACATCTGTTGTTCCTAAAACCAAAATAACAACCAAAAGCGGTGTGGCGTAGCGCTTGCTTTTGATGGTGGTAATGAACTTATGTCCTGCATATTCATGGGAAACCGGCATAAACATATGAAGCAGTTTGATGGCCATATTTTTTTCCGGATGAACTTCCTGCTCTTTGCCCCGGCCAATCTGAATGGCAGTAAAAATCAGGAAAGCCCCGAAAATATATATCACCCAGTGAAAATTATTGATCAGCGCGATACCGGCAAAAATAAAAATACCGCGTGCAATGAGCGCGATAATTATTCCCCAGATTAAAGCTTTCTGCTCGTATTCGACCGGCACCGAAAAATAACGGAAGAAAAGTAAAAAGACGAAAAGATTATCGATACTGAGGGAATATTCGATAAGATAACCGGTTAAAAATTCCAGGGCCTTCTGATGGCCGTAAAAAGAATAGATGCCCGCGCAGAAAAGCAGAGCCAACACTATCCAAAACGATGTCCAGTAGAGGGATTCCTTAATTTTTACCGCGTGCGCTCTGCGGCTGAAAACACCGAGATCCAGTGTCAGCATGGCTAAGATGAAAACAGCAAAGATGATCCACCATAAAGTCATGTTAAAATTCTCTCTAGGTATCAGATTGTTCGGCGCAATATCTAAGCGGCATTTTTACGCCAGATCAAAATACCAATGCCTGCCGCCATCATTAACAAGCAAAGAACCTGTCCCATGCTCATAAAGCCCAGAACGAGACCAATTTGATAGTCGGGCTCGCGGAAAAATTCAATAAAGAAGCGCACAAAACCGTAACCGTAAATATAAATTCCGACTAAAAATCCGTCAAAACGTTTCTTTTTTCTAATCAACCACAACAGGATGAACAAGACAATTCCTTCGAACAGTGCTTCGTAGAGTTGGGAAGGGTGGCGCAGGCTTCGTGTCAAATCAAGCGGAAAATACATTCCCCAGGGCACGGTAGTTACACGGCCAAATAGTTCTCCGTTGATAAAATTGCCGATCCGGCCAAAGGTGTAGCCCAGCGGTATAGCCGGACAGAACAAGTCGCCAAAATGCCAGGGATTAAATTTGTGCTTACGGCAAAATAAAATGAAAACAATAACGACGCCGATAAGGCCTCCATGGTAAGACATACCGCTGATTCCTATAAATTTAAATCCGTGGGAAAAATCAAAAGGCAAAATTATTTCGAGCGGATGGTGGAAGTAATAACCGAAATTGTAAAACAGGGCATAACCAAATCTGCCGCCGATTATCACTCCGAGCATCGCCCAGACAAGATAATCCTGTATAGTTTCCGCTGTATATTCATAGCCCTCATTTTTTATCCGGTAGAGAGTCAGAAAATAAACGACAGCGAAAGCGACAAGGTACATCATACTGTAATAGCGCAGTTGAAATGAACCGAAGCTGAAAATAGTGGGGCTAATTTGTGCCGGTAAATGTTGCCAGGTATTTATTAAAGATTCCATAATTCAATTTCCCCGGTTTAAAAGTTTAGTATGTTTCGCCTTTCAGTTCTTCAACGTATAACTCGGCGCTGTATGTCGCATTAGCCCCGTCACCGGCGGCCGTTACTACCTGCCGGAACTGTTTTGCCCGGCAGTCACCGGCGGCAAATATTCCGGCAGCTGAAGTGCGCATATTATCGTCCGTTATGATGTAACCGCCCACGTCTAATCTTAAGATATCCCGGAAAAGGCCGGTGTGGGGAAGACGGCCGACAAAAATGAAAACACCTTCGGCGGAAATTTCGCTTATTTTTCCGGAATAGACATCGGCTATCTTTATCCCGGTGACAAAATCCCGGCCGGTAACTTCCGTCAGTGTCGCATTCCAGACAAATTCAATTTTCTTTTCGGCAAATGCCCTTTTCTGCAGGATTTTAGCGGCACGCAGCCGGTCGCGGCGATGGATTACGATAACTTTTTTGGCAAAATGAGTAAGAAAAAGCGCTTCCTGAAGAGCCGTATCGCCGCCGCCGACAACTACAATATCCTTGTTGCGATAAAATGGTCCATCGCACGTAGCACAGTAGGAAATTCCTCTTCCGGCGAATTCTTGCTCCCCGGGGACTTCCAGGTTGCGCCATCTCGCTCCGGTCGCGGCAATTATGCTTAATGTTCTGAAGGAATCATCTTCTAAGGTAACATCCCAGATAACAGGCGCGGCGGCATTATTTTTGATTGCCAGGACATCTTTGGTTATTATTTCCAGACCGAATTTAAGAGCTTGTTTTTTAAAGAGCTGCATCAGTTCAAATCCATCAATGCCGTCAGGAATTCCCGGATAATTTTCGATCAGATCGGTGATGGTTATTTGACTTACCGTTGCCGCGCCTTCCACTAGCAATGTTTTAAGCCCGCTTCTGGCGGCGTAAATGCCCGCGGTATAGCCTGCCGGGCCGCCCCCGATAATAATTGTATCATGATCATATTCCGGCAATTTTGTTTTGCTCACGGAAAGTGCCTCCCTTAGATGTTGTGCTTTTACTTTAATCAGGATCAGGGGATTTTGTAAAGTCTAAAATAGGGGCTAAAATAAGAGATTTTAAAAATGTTTATTGTTCGTTTCAATTGTGATAATGATTCACCGGCAAAAGGAAAATTTATGGATAAACTCAAAGGTTCTCAAAGAAAATATTTACGCTCGCAGGCGCATCATTTAAGACCGCTGGTGATGATCGGCGCAAAAGGCGTGACGGATCAGCTTATCGGTTCGGTTGATCTCGCGCTGAAAGATCATGAGCTTATCAAGGTAAAATTCGGCGAGTTCAAAGAGAAGAAAAAAGAAATTTCCGCCCAAATCGCGCAAGCCACAAAAAGCGAACTGGTCGGCATAATCGGTAACATTGCCATCTTCTACCGCCAGCATCCCAAACCGGAAAAAAGAAAAATAAAAATACCGTAAAGCCTCCCGTTGCGTTTAAGTATAACCTAATACCTTGGAGGGCACGCGAGGTTACGCGACTATTATTGGTCTCATTAGAATTCACTTCTGTTCGAAGCCGAATGATGAGGACTATCCTCTCCGATCGTAACCTCACTATCTGCTGATACGTGGTAGGCAATAATGAGTTGGTTCTTTTGAGAAAAAGAAAAGTTCATGGCCGCAGTTCAGGCAATACTTTACTTGCGCCATTTCTTTACCTCCTGTAAAAACTCGCTAAGCCACTGAAGACGAGTCTCGTAATTCATTATTCCATATTCCCAAATCTTGACATGCAAAGGGTCGACTTTTCTTTCGACCATATGACTGCGGGCTGTTTTCAAATCGGCGATCGTATTTTTAACCGTTTCTATCTGGCGTTGGATTTTTTCAATTGCTTTTTTCTTTTCAAGAAAGCGCAGAAAATTAGACTTGATGCAGAAAATATCCTTACGGAAGAAGTCATACCGGAATGCCCGGTCTTCGCCATCTCTACTTTCCAGCCACTTTCCAAAATCCGCCCGTCCGCTTTCAGTGATCGTATATACATGACGACTTGGCGCGCCATCCTGATGCTCGACTGTTTTCACGACGAGACCCTCTTTTTCCAGTTTCTTCAGTGTCGGATATAACTGCCCATCATTGATGCCGAATTCACCGAACCTCTTCTGTGTCAATTGTGACTTAATCTCATAGCCGTGAGAACAACTGAACATCAAACCGCCGAGAATGATGTACTTGACTGACATATTGTCTCCTTATACCAATTTTAAAGGAAGTTTTCGCCATGCTGGTGAAAATTCTGGCAATGTAAAGTCCTATTTATTATGCGCTCTCCTAACGGAAATGCGCTTCCGATCAAAGAGCTATTTTTGTTGGCGTCGTTGTCGTCTTCCTCAACGTATATACAATACGCCTCGTTGCCTCCGCCTAGCCGCCTCAATACCATCTTTGATTTAGAAATGGTATTGATCATGGGTTAGCTTCCAGAATGTTTTTAATCAAAAATTGTTTCGAAAAATGACCGCCTGTTATGTAGAACATTAAATCTTCCCTGCCGAGCAGTTTATTTCTAATCTGCATCTCTGTCATCCCTGTTTTATGCAGGCCTAATATTTCATCGCGCAGGTTTTTCATATATTTTATTTTTTCCGATAAGGCTTGACTGCCGTTAGTCACCACGCCCTTAAGACTGCAAAAAATAGTATCGATTCCCAGATTGGACAAATTCTCCAGAGATTTGAGTATCAGATTGAAATCCTCATCATGACGCAGATAGATATTCTTTATTCCGCAAAACATATCTCCGGTAAAAAGCCATTTTTTTTGAGGTTCATAGAGGCAGATATGGCCTTGAGAATGGCCATCACAATGGATTACTTGGAATTGATAACGGCCAATTTCAATTGAATCTCCAATCGCCTTTGCCTTGGAGCCTTCAGGATAATCCCAGATAAATCTTTGATATAATCTCAACTTCACATTTCGGGGATTTTCAATGTACGGTATGGATTCCCGATGGGCAAATATTTCCGCCGAATACTTTTGCTGTATATTATTATTGCCTGTATGATCTTCATGGTAATGAGTGTTGATGATCCTGTTGATTTGCTTTCCCTTAAGGGCAGATAAAAATTCTTCACCGGCAAACCTCGTTCCTGTATCTATCAGCGTATCTGCTAATAAAAAGGAATGAACAAAATAGGGAACAAATTTTCCGATACTTCGTCCCATTTTGTAAATGATTATATCATTATGTATGAATGTTTTTAGCATGCTTCTTCAATGCCTCCTGATTCGTGTAAGGTCTAAATATTATTTGATTACCTTTTGTATAATATACATTACTACTAAGGTATGCTATTGTCAAGGAATTTTACTGCACGTTTTTTTGGAATTGGAGTCTTATAAATATGGAAGAGTCATATCATCTGTTAGTTTGTCATGGCCCAAAAGCTGCCAAACATTTGGTAATCACACCGGTTACGGTGCTGAGGCTGGCGCGCTTGAATTCGGTAGCGAGCGCATTCCCCGTAGCTTGCTGCAGGGTAAGCTAGCTAATACTGAATGGTATTATTCCTTAAGAATTGAAGATTCTCCGCGCTTTGCCGCGGAGAATCTTCAATTATAGAAAGACTGGCGTGACATTTTTACTTTGCAGTTAGAGAGAAACATAATCATATTGCATTGACACTGGGGTGAGGTAAATATTGACATTTTTTCAAATATTGTTTAATTTAAAAGAAAAAGTTATCAATTTTGCATAAGGTGCTTATGTTAGATGAACTTTTTAGATATGAAATAAATACAAGAGTGAGACAAATCTTAATAAGCCACAACGTTGATATGACGAAAATTTACTATTCTTGTATTAAAAAAACAATATATGTGTATGGCTGTTTAATTAAAACCACTTCTGAAGATTTCAGTTTTGCTAACATTACAAGTCTAGCAGCGGAATTAATAAAACTGCCTCATATTCGCGATGTTCAGTTTGATTTGGATAACTGGTTTATTTCTACTGAAACAGGTGAATTAAATGTTGTTAAAGGCAAAAAACAAATCGTATGTAATGTATCAAAAGACGACCAGTTGAAGCTATAGTTTTTTTGCTTACGGCGTCTTTTTGTGTCGTCGTCAAAGATGAGTATGCCTCGCAATTACATCATTTTCGTCATTCCCTCTTGTGACCTCGCGTGACCTCGATGCGACCTTCAGGTTATTAGGTTATCAAGTTATACGAGCATGGGCGAGATAAGAGAATCCAGAAAAAGAAAAATCAAAATTGCTTTGGTCGTAACTATTCCTCACAACAACAGATAAATGCTTACCTGTTATCTAATATTCTTTATCTTCTGGTTAGTTGCCGGTACTTTATCCGGTGGGGCTGGCTGGCAGCGGCGCCTAATCTTCTCTTGCGGTCTTCTTCGTATTCGGAATAATTGCCGTCAAACCAGAGAGTCTTACTTTCACCTTCGAATGCCAGAATGTGCGTGCAAATTCTATCTAGAAACCAGCGATCATGGCTGATGACGACAACGCAGCCGGCAAAATTCTCCAGAGCGTCTTCCAGCGCCCGCAGAGTGTTGACATCCAGATCGTTAGTCGGTTCATCCAGCAGGAGCACATTGGCGCCCTCCTTGAGCATACGCGCAAGATGAACGCGGTTGCGTTCGCCGCCGGAGAGTGTTCCTACCTTTTTTTGCTGATCGGTACCGGAAAAATTAAACCGCGAAACATACGCGCGGGAATTGATCTGGCGGTTACCAATAGGAATAATATCCTGTCCATCGGAAATCATCTCCCAGATGGTTTTATTCGGATCGAGCGCGTCGCGGCTCTGGTCAATATAGGCCAGCTTCACTGTATCACCGATCCGGATTATGCCTGAATCCGGCGTTTCCTGACTGGTGATCATTCTGAAAAGAGTTGTTTTACCCGCCCCGTTGGGACCGATGATACCGACGATGCCGCCGGGAGGCAGCATAAAAGTCATGCCTTCCACAAGGAGCTTGTCCCCGTAAGCTTTGTTGACATTTTGCGCCTCGATTACCAGATCGCCCAGACGCGGACCGAGTGCAATAAAGATTTCGCGTGTGCCGGATTCCTTTTCCTGATTCTTTCCCAGCAGCTCTTCATAAGCGTTAATGCGCGCCTTGGATTTGGCGTGTCGTCCTTTTGGCGACATGCGAATCCATTCCAGTTCGCGCTCCAAGGTTTTGATTCTTTCCCCCTCCACCTTTTCTTCGGTTTTCAGGCGATTTTGTTTTTGCGTGAGCCACGAAGAATAGTTGCCCTGCCAGGGAATCCCCTGCCCGCGGTCGAGTTCCAGAATCCAACCGGCAACATTATCCAGAAAATAGCGGTCGTGAGTAATGGCAATGATGGTGCCTTCATATTTTTGCAGGTGATGTTCCAGCCAGGCGACAGATTCGGCATCCAGATGGTTGGTCGGTTCATCCAGAAGCAATATATCCAGTTTTTGCAAAAGCAGTCTGCACAAGGCGACGCGGCGTCTTTCCCCGCCGGAGAGGACTTTCACGGGTGTATCACCGTGAGGGCAGCGCAGAGCGTCCATGGCCATTTCCAGCCGCGAATCTATATCCCAGGCGTCCAGTGCGTCGAGTTTTTCCTGCACGGCGCCCTGCCTATCGCAGAGTTTCGCCATCTCGTCATCCGACATCGGCTCGGCAAACTTTTCATTTATTTTATTATATTCATTGATCAGATCCATGGTGCTTTGCACACCTTGCTCCACTATTTGTCGCACAGTTTTGGTTTCGTCCAAACGCGGTTCCTGCTCCAGATAGCCCACTGTATAACCAGCGGAAAGGATTGTTTTGCCGAGGTAATCCGTATCCACGCCGGAAAGAATTTTTAAAAGAGAGCTTTTGCCCGAACCGTTTAAACCGATAACGCCGATTTTCGCTCCGTAAAAATAAGACAGATAAATGTCTTTTAGCACCGGCTTTTTTTCATAAATTTTACTTACCCCGATCATGGAGTAAATTACTTTGTTTACTTCATTGGCCATAAAAAACTTATTCTCCGTGGGTCTGATTCTAAATATAAGGAAATATATCCTGAATGATTAAATTAAAATTATTCTGAATGCTGCCTTTGCCAGAGATAATGCCCATGTGTCCGGGAAGAATCAGTTCCAGATCAAGTTCGGAAAAAGAAATGATGCTTTTCTTTAAAAGAGCGCCGTTGCCGCCGGGAAAATCGGTGCGCCCGACGCTTTGATCGAAAATTACATCGCCGCAGAATAACGCTTTTTGTGCCGCCCAGTAAAGGCCGATAGAACCGGGGGAATGTCCGGGGGCAAGAATTATTTTAAATGTCTGGTTTCCTAAAACTACATCGCCTTCTTCCAGCGGAAAATTTACATTCATCCGCGGAACGTTGATTCCGAACAGACTGTACAACTCGCCACCTGTTCCTTTTAAAAATTCGATTTCTTTTGTATGCAAGCCGACCTTGACTTTTTCCTGATCAAAGATCTCGGAGCCCTGAAAATGATCGGGGTGCGAATGGGTGTTGATAATATAACGAATATCTTCTTTCTTGATGCCGTCAGCGGACATCTGATTGAGCAAATCGGGAATGTAGCCGGTCAACCCCGGATCAATTAATGCCTGCACATTGCCGCCGATAAAGTAGCTATTGCAGTTATTCTCAAGGGGATTTGTCCATTCGTAAACGTAAATATCATTTTTTAATTTCATTGCTGATCCTCTGCTTTTGGTTTGGTCGGAACGAAAATCCAAAGTAAAATGTATATAAATAATCCTGTGCCGTAAATAGTAAAGAGTAACACGAATATCAGACGCCAAACCCAGGAAGGAAGAGGAGTGCTTTCGCCTAAACCACCGCAAATACCGCCAAGCAAACGGTCTTTGTCTGATTTTGTGAAAGCTTGCAGCCAGTTTTTCTCTGTCATTGCTTTTTCTTCCTCATAATTTTAGAAGTTTAATTTTAATCAATCCTGATTTACAAGTTATATTATTTTTTAACCGGAAAAAGCGCATCAATTGACAAATCTGATACCCGGTGACTTATACTAATAATATTTCCTTCCTTATCCAAAAGAAATAATGTCGGCACTCCGATAAGGTTGTAGTTGTTGGCAACGCTGCCGTCTAAGTCAACCAGAACAAGAAAGGGAAATGAATTTTCTCTGGCAAAGCGAGCCACCTTTCTTGTCGATTCGTTTATGTCAATATAAAGAAATTTCAATCCCCTTTGAGCGTATTTATCATAAAGAGCTTTGTAGTGGGGCATTTCACCGCGGCAGGCAGGACACCAGGTCGCACCGAAAAAAATTATCACAGGATTCCTCCGTTGGCTGCTAAGTTTAAATGTTTTACCCTGAATATCATCCAGTGAAAAATCCGGCGCTGCGATCTTTTCCTGTTTGAAGAGAGGTCTGTATTGTCCAAACGACAGGGCTACAGAAATACAGATGAGTAAGATGATCAATAATATTATTATTTTTTTATTCATTACAGCCTCATTTTTTTATATTGATAAAACGCCCGCAGTATACAGGAAATATTCAGCCGCGCCAATTAATATCAACCCGGAAATAAATTTTATTTTTGTCATCCATTTTCCCGATTTAGGCAAAGCGGCAATAACCCCGGCAAACGTACCAACGATAATCAGCAATGTTCCCATACCGAGGGCGAAAACAAAAAGCAGACTCATACCCAGCAAAAGATTCGTTTTTACTGCCACATAGCCCAGTAAAACTGCCAGGGCAGGGGCGGTACAGGGACCGATAACAACGCCGGATACGGCGCCGATTAAGAAGCTGTCCAGAACCCCTTTTTTATTTTTATCGCCGGTAAGTTTCATAAGTTTATGCGGAACGGGCAGGGAAATATTGAAAACATCAAACATGGACAAGCCCATCACAAGACATAAGTTAGCCATAATAAAATATGTCCAGGGTGTTGTTTGCATCTGCCCGAAAATCCTTCCCGATAATGCGGCCGCTCCGCCCAAAATGGAATAGGTTAGCGCGATCCCGGCTACATAAAACAGCGAAAGAAAAAATCCACGAAGCTTGGATGATGAGCCCTGCGCGCCAATAAGTCCAACGGTTACCGGAATCAACGGATAGGTGCAGGGAGTAAAGCTGATTACAAGACCGCCCATATACGCGGCCAGAAAGGCTAAAAGCACAGAGCCTTGCAAGTATAAAGATAAATTGTTGACCAGATTTTCAATCATATACTTCCTTAATCACGGGTATTAACCCTCCGCTTTGCGGGATTGTTCAACTTACCAATTCCAATGCGTTTTGCTATTGGAATTGGAGTTTCACAATAGGCAATATGATGGCGGGCGTCAAGTAAAAAGCGTGACGTTAAAAATACATAATATATTTATGATTATTATTTAGAAGTTAACGCGGGCAAAAAAATGGTGCCGAAGCCGGGATTTGAACCCGGACAGGCGTACACCCACTAGACCCTGAACAAAGTGAAAGAATATAGCACCATAAAAACGAGTTTATATATCTATATCATTTAAGGGGTTTTTGGCAAATCATTATTTATGCCATTAACCCCTATAAACTCATTTTGAATGTATTACGTTAGAAAATGGTTAGAAGAGGGCACAGGGGGGCGGGTGACCGGATTTGCCTTTTCCACTTTCAATAAGGAATCCCTTACCGCTCTACGCACAAGGGGTAAAAAAAGAGAGGTTTAATATATGAATAGATCAAGACTAGACTTACCACACATCAAACTATTGATAGCTCAGAGAGTAGCTGGTGGATACTCTCAGAGGGAAATAGCTAAAGAGTTAAATACTAGCCAGCCTGTAATATGCCGAATGGTAAAACGGAGTGATGTAATTGAGTTGATTAATGAAGTAGAAGATCAGTTAATAGAGAAAGTAACAGAGGTATTTAAAATAATAAAGAATGATCCTAAATTTATGGCTGATCTACAGGCAGGGTTCGTAAAACATATACTGAATATTGGAAGGAGGCTTAAGTATTAATACAATTCAATACAATTCAGTTTAGTTAAAATAGACCGTATAATCCTAACACACACAAAGGATGAAAGAGATATTGTCAAGAGTTGTGTATGAAGAATTAGGCGGCGATCCGTTTTTCTTCAATACCGTTAACGAATTTCACTCCTTTAACAACATCAGCCAAGCGTTCCGGACGATGTAGACGAATCCATCGTTTCTGAGCGCATTGACATAATTTGAATGCCATTGAGATGACCGTGTTCGCAGAAAAACAGCCTCTCACTTTATTTGTTCGTAATCGAACCGTCGCAAAGGTCGATTCAATCGGATTCGTGGTTCGAATGTGACGCCAGTGTTCAGCGGGGAAATCATAAAAGGTAAACAAAGCATCCCGATCCTTTTCCAGGCACTGGGCCGCTTTGGGATATTTTGCTTCATACGTATTCACAAAATCATTAAAATGACGTGCGGCTTCATCTTTGTTGGCTGCCTGCCAAATCTGATGCAATTTTGATTTCGCATTGGATTGAAGGCTCTTTGGCAAATTGTTCAGAACATTAGCAGTCTTGTGTACCCAGCATCTTTGCCAACGGGTACCATCGTAGACTTTGCTCAACGCTTTCCAGAAACCCAAGGCGCCGTCACCAATCGCCAGTTGTGGTGCGGTAGTCAGGCCTCTGGATTTCAGGTCTAGTAAAAGTTGTTTCCATGACATTTCGCTTTCACGGAAACCGCCCTCTATCGCCACCAGTTCCTTTACACCATCAGCCGTGGCACCCATAATGACCAAAAGGCACTGTTTATCATCCATGCGAACGTTGCAGTAAATACCATCGGCCCAGAAATAGACATAACGTTTCTCTGAAAGATTACGCTTTTGCCATTGCTGAAACTCCTGCTGCCAAACCGTTTTGAGCCGACTGATCGTGGGGGCAGACAAACCCGGAGCATCTTTACCGACCAATGCTGCCAAGGCATCGCTAAAATCCCCGGTGGAAACACCTTTCAAATACAGCCACGGAATCAATTGTTCCATGCTTCTGGTCTTCCGCAGGTAAGGCGGCAATATGGCTGAACGGAAGGATACCCTTTCCGATTCCTGCAAAGACCGATCCCGTGTCCGAGGAACTTCCACAGGCACCGGTCCGATCCCCGTTTGAATCTGACGTTCGGGCAAATAACCATTGCGCACGATCCTCTGAAGACCAGTCTCGTCTCTTAAATCTTTATATTGGTTTAAGAATATTTCAATCTCGGCTTCCAGGGCATGGGCTAGCAAGTCTCTTGCTCCTTGACGTAAAATGTCTGAAATAGGGTCATCAACAAATCTCTCTGGTTTTTTTATCGCTACTACGTTATCTTTATTCATGGTGTGTGTATCCTTTCCTTTTGTTTTTTGGCCGGCTGACTGTCGCGAAACAACCAACCGGTGGATACACCACCTATCTTCCTAAACACAACTTTTGTTTATAT
>CAVQCU010000057.1:0-25354 GCA_963710995.1 uncultured delta proteobacterium | reverse complement strand
CGAAAGACGAACAAGAGAACCGGTCGAAGCGAAGGTCCGGTGCGCTCGACAAGTCGGACCGTGTGGCGAGTCCGGACCGATTGACGACCGTAACGAGTACGAACAGCGGCTGAATTCCTTGCCTGCTGAGCAAAAGGAGTTGGCAGAAGAAAGCACGCGCTTTGCCGACCTGTGCCAGTACTTCTCCCAACAGAAGATGGATATTCCGCCGTCTGTCGTCGAGAGGGTGGGAGGTGTTTCCAAACTTCCAGTGCCAGATCGCATTCGCGCCATGAAAGACATCAACCGCGAACTGATGGAGTACCTCAATGATGTTGGTCAAGATCCTGGAATTCGGCAGTAACTGGTGGGCACGATTCGGCCGCGATCCGCACGACCGTTACCGCTACACGAGGCATGCAGCGTACTCAATTCCACGGGCGTGCGATGCGGAAGCAAGATGAGACGCTACTGGCTCGTTCCTGGCTTTATCCGGTTCAACGGGGTGGAGACTTCAACCCGCAGTTTCCCGGCCGCGCTCTCGGGGGAGATCTTCGAATGCACCGATCTTGTTCCCGTCGGCGAATCGGACAAAGTCGGCATTCAGCTTGCCCGTGCTGAGTTAAAGCAAAGAATTATAATGCGAACGGAAAAAATGGTTGCCGCAGGGTTCTTGGATGAAGTTAAAAGTATTTTAGATCGAGGCTACAGTTATAATCTCAAGCCATTGCAATCATTAGGTTATAAGCAAATCATAGGATTTTTACGAAAAGAGTATGATTGGGAAAATGCTCTAGATTTAATTAATCGTGATACCTGGTATTATGCCAAGCGGCAACTGACTTGGTTTGTTGCTGACAAGGAAATAAATTGGTTTAAACCTGATTTATCGGGAGAAATTAAGAAAAATGTAAAAAAATTCTGGAAAGATTGTACACCTGCTTAATAACACAGAGTATGCAATATTGCTTGACTTAAGCAGGTTCTGAATATAATTATACCGAATAGTTTTGGAGAAAAATGGAGAGATAAAATCTTTTTTAAGGATAGATTCAAACCTTTTGAAAAAAGAGAATTATTATGGCGCGTCAAAAAATAATTAGAACATTAATCAGTCTATTTATACTTTGTGCCGTTGAATTCTTTCTGATCTCATGCGGGCCGAAGGTAAGGGTGGCGGTTAACCAGTTGGATACTCCCGGACATCATACCTTCACCGGTTTAAAACTGCTTGATCAGGAAAAGTATGCCGACGCCAAGAGAGAATTTGAAATGGCGACACAGCTTGATGCCAAATATTCAAAGGCTTATACCGGTATGGCCTTAGTCAATATTTATACAAGTAATTTCAATGCTGCCTCGGATAATCTAGCTCTGGGTTTAAAAAACGCCAAGGACACTGACGAAAAACTTTTTGTTAATGTCGGCAAAATTCGTTATTACACCTTGAGTAAATCAGATCAGAAATGGCTGGAGTTAGCGAAAAATCAGTTTGATGAAGCCGTCGTGACGGATCCCAAACAAACGCCTGCTTATTATTTTATGGGTTTGGCGTACAAAGAAGCATTGGAATTTAATCTGTCCGGTCAAATGTTTGCTAAGGTAATTCAGTTAAAAACCGATCATATGGCTGATGCCGATGCACAGTTGAAATTTCTCCAAAAAGTTCAGATAGCTATGCCTGCTACAGAAACGGGAAAGAAAATAGCTCTCGTGGAACGCATTACCAGAGCGGATGCGGCGGCGATATTTATGGAAGAATTAAAAATAAAAGACCTTTATAATAAACAGACGCCGAAGGTTTTGGACACACCTTTAAAAGAAACGGAAAAAGTTTCGACGGAGGTAAAAGAGACGGAAAAAGTTCCAATAGATGCGCCTCCTCCCGTACCTGTTAAATTGCTGGCGAAAGATATTGCAGATCATCCCTTGAAAACGGATATTGAGGGGATACTGGAAATCGGTGTTTGCGGACTGGAAAATGATCCGAAAGGTAACTTCAATCCCGGTGAAGTTTTGTCCCGCGGCGAATATGCCATGATGCTGGAAGATATATTGATAAAATTGACAGGAGAGAAGGATTTGGCCGCCAGATATGTTAATTCAAAATCATTATTTCCCGATGTGCCTGCGGATATGCCTTATTTTAATGCTATTATAGCCGTGACTTCACGGGGAATTATGGAAGCAAAAAATACAAAGACCGGTGAGTTTCTGCCGCTTAAACCCGTGACCGGTGTGGACGCGCTTTTGATTATCCGCAAACTAAAGGAAAAGTTGAAAATTACTTGATTAAATAATTGGAATATAAAGATAAAATTGAACAGGGCGAAAGCCCTTTTTATTTATGGGAGAATAATATTAAATGGCAACAAAAGAATTAAGCAAAGCGTTTGAACCGGCCGATGCCGAGAAAAGATTATACGATTACTGGTTAAAAAATAAGTTTTTTCACGCTCAGGATAGCAGTGAAGCTCCCGCTTTTTCCATTGTCATCCCCCCCCCAAATGTTACCGGAATGCTGCACATGGGGCATGCTTTGAATAATACGCTGCAGGATATTATTATCCGCTTCAAAAGGATGCAGGGTTATAACACGCTCTGGATGCCGGGCATGGATCACGCGGGCATTGCCACGCAAAATGTTGTTGAACAACAATTGATGAAAGAAGGATTATCCCGCCATGATTTAGGGCGCGAAAAATTCATCGCCCGCGTCTGGGAATGGAAAGAAAAATATGGCGGCGTGATCATTAATCAACTGAAACGTCTGGGCTGTTCCTGCGACTGGCAGCGAGAACGCTTCACCATGGACGAAGGCCTGTCTAAGGCTGTCCGGGAAGTTTTTGTCCGGCTGTACAATGAGGATATGATTTACCAGGGCGACTATATTGTCAACTGGTGTCCCCGCTGTCACACCGCAATTTCCGATCTGGAAGTCGAATTCAAACAGGACCAAAGCTTCCTTTGGAATATCCGTTACCCCTTCGCCGACGGCAGTGGAGATATTGTAGTGGCCACCACCAGGCCGGAGACGATGCTGGGCGATACGGCTGTGGCCGTCAATCCCGCTGATGTTCGCTACAAAGATAAAGTCGGCAAATTTGTGATTCTACCCTTGATGAACAAAAAAATACCGATCATTACCGATGACTATGTGACGATGGATTTCGGCTCCGGAGCGGTGAAGATCACCCCGGGTTCCGATCCCAACGACTTTGCTATGGCCCAGCGTCATCAGCTGGAAATTATTTCCATCATGGACGGTAAAGGCGTCATTAATGAACACGGCGGAAAATACAAAGGACAGGATCGCTACGATGCGCGCAAGAACGTTTTGGCCGATCTGGAAAAGAGCGGTTATCTGGTCGGCACCGAACCTTACGCACACAATGTCGGCCAGTGCTACCGCTGCAAAACAGATATTGAGCCGATGGTGTCCAAACAGTGGTTTGTTAAAATAAAACCTCTGTCCAAGCAAGCTATCGCGGCAGTGGTTAAGGGAAAAACAAAAATTATTCCCGAAACATGGGAGGCCACTTATTTTGACTGGATGAATAACATCCGCGACTGGTGCATCTCTCGACAGTTATGGTGGGGACACCGCATTCCCGTCTGGTATTGCGACGGATGCGGTAAAGTGATTGTCGCCACGGTTGATCCCGAGAAGTGTCCCGATTGCGGTGGCACGTCCTTGAAACAGGATGAAGATGTCCTAGATACCTGGTTTAGTTCCGCGCTCTGGCCTTTTTCCACTTTAGGTTGGCCCAATAAAACCAAGGCTCTCAAAACCTTTTATCCGACATCAGTCTTAATTACCGGGTTCGATATTCTTTTCTTCTGGGTGGCCCGTATGATGATGATGGGCATTTACGTAATGAAAGAAGTTCCCTTTAAGGATGTTTATCTCCATGCTCTGGTGCGCGACGAAAAAGGCGAGAAAATGAGCAAGTCCAAGGGCAACAGTATTGACCCGCTGATGATGATCGATCATTATGGAGCAGACGCATTTCGTTTTACGCTGGCCGCCTACACCGCGCAAGGACGCGACGTGCGCCTGTCGCCGGAACGCATCGAAGGCTACAAATTTTTTGTCAATAAAATATGGAACGCGTCCAAGTTGACGCTTAACAATCTGGCTGACTTCGATGAAGCAGCGCCAGTGACTGCTTCTGATTCACTGCCGGATAAGTGGATCAAGGCGAAATTAGATGAAGCAATTGGAGAAATCACCCACAGTCTGGATGAGTATCGTTTCAACGATGCCTCCGCCGCTATTTATCGCTTTATATGGCATGAATTCTGCGATTGGTATCTGGAATTAAGCAAGCCTGTGTTTTATGGCAAAGTAAGCCCGGAACAAAGACAAGCTACCCAACGAACTTTGCGCGAAGTTTTCAAAACAATGTTGCAACTTTTACATCCCTTTATGCCTTTTGTCACCGAAGAGCTTTGGCAGGCGCAAAACGCAAGCGATAAAAATTCGATTATGGTTAGTTCCTTTCCTCAACCTGTGATGAGTTGGGAAGATGCGGCAGCCAAAAAGGAAATGGAAATCCTGATGGAGATTATTACCAGTATTCGCAATATCCGTGGCGAAATGCGAATACCGCCTTCGACCAAATTGCAGGTTTTGATTTCAGCGCCCGATATGCAATTAAAAAATACAATTGAAACCGGCAAAAACTATATAGTCAACATGGCTAATTTGGATGAGCTGGCTGTGGCAGTAGATTTAGTGGAGCCCAAAAGAGTAGCCACGGGGATTGTCGGTTTAACGCGGATATTTGTTCCTGTTACCGGTGTTGTAGATATTGCCGGCGAAAAAACGCGTCTGGATAAGGAATTGGCGAAAGTTTCTAAAGATTTGGAACAGAGTTCCAGAAAACTTGCCAATCGCGACTTTCGCGAAAAGGCTGCAGAGGCAGCCATTAAAAAAGAAGAAAAAAAATTGAAAGACTGCCGGGAAAAATTTACCACCCTGGAGACCGCTCTGAAAAAACTAAAAGAGATTGCCGTGTAATGGAAAAACAAATTAGGGACATCATTGAAGCCGCGCTGGCCGAAGATATCGGCACCGGCGACATCACCACACAGGCCACCGTTAGCCGCAAAAAGAAGGGCAGGGCGCAGGCTGTTGCCAAAGATGATTTTGTCATTGCCGGAATTGATGTTTTTGCCAAAACTTTTCAACTTCTGGATAAAAGTATCAAAGTTAAGAAATTAATGGATGACAGATGCCGGGCAAAGACAGGCGATGTCATTGCCGAAGTCTCCGGCAGATTGTCCAATATTTTACAGGCCGAACGTGTCGCGCTGAATATATTTCAGCGGATGTCCGGTATTGCCACGCTGACCGCGAAATACGTGGAAGCTGTACGCGGCACAAAAGCAAAAATTCTCGATACACGCAAGACCATGCCCGGCCTGCGCGTTCTGGATAAGATGGCGGTGCGTATCGGCGACGGCTGCAATCATCGCACTGGTCTGTATGACGGCGTGCTGATTAAAGATAATCATATCGAAGCCGCAGGCGGCATTACCGCCGCTGTCAAAGCGCAAAGGAAGCGTCTACCGCAGACCTTGAAAATCGAAGTGGAAACCAAAAACATACGGGAAGTAAAAGAAGCCTTGAAGTGCGGTGTTGATATCATCATGCTGGATAATATGACTGTTCCGGCAATGAAAAAAGCTGTCGATTTTGTGGCCGGACGCGCGCTTCTGGAAGCCTCCGGCAACGTGAGCCTGCAAAGTGTTTCTGAAATCGCCGCCACCGGTGTCGATTTGATTTCCGTAGGCGAATTTACCCACTCTGTCCGAGCCGCGGATATTTCATTAAAAATTAAAGGCTGAAACGAAGAGCATCCATCGAATGTTTTAATGACGGTGGAACCGCTGCGCTTGTTTCCACCTTCGAAAAATCTATGAAATTAAATCAAGAAAAATTAAAACAAAGCCTTGACGGAAAGTTTATCGGCCATCAACTTCATTATTATGATGAAATCGGTTCGACGAATGACGAGGCGTTTCGTCTGGGATTGGCAGGAGTGCCGGAAGGGACGGTGCTGATAGCGAATAGCCAGAGCGCGGGCAAAGGCCGCATGCAGAGGGTCTGGCATTCACCTGCAGGCAGTAATATTTATACTTCGATTATCTTACGGCCGGAAATAACGCCTGCCCGAACTCCGCAGATATCAATATTAGCCGGTGTTGCTATAGCCGAAGTTTTGGAGAGTTATTGTCCTGACAGAATTAAACTTAAATGGCCTAATGATGTTCTGATCGATGGGAAAAAAGTGTGCGGCATCCTGTCCCAGGTTAAAACCGTTGCAAGCGCAGTTGATTTCATTGTATTGGGCATTGGCATTAATGTGAATATTAGTTATAATGAATTTCTAAAAGAAATATGCAATTTAGCGACTTCTTTGGCTATAGAAACCGGCAGGGAAATATCCCGTCAGGAATTGATAATTCGACTGTATGAAAATCTGGCAAAATGGTATAAACAGCTACTGCAAAATGGATTTAACCCGATAAAAGAAAGATGGTTGAGTCTGTCGCCGATGATCGGCGAGATGGTTCAGGTAAAGTTTCAGGAAGAAGCGGTGAGCGGCAAGGCAATTGGCCTTGATGATGATGGTTCACTGATTCTTCTTACAGCGGATAATAAAGAAATTAAAGTATCAGCAGGAGACACAACAATAATAAAGGGGCAAGAGATATGCTTTTAGTCATTGACGTTGGCAACACGAATACTGTCCTAGGGCTTTTTGATGGGGAATCTTTGCAGCACGATTGGCGTATCCGAACGGAGATTGATCATACCATTGATGAATACGGTGTGCTCATTTATAATTTATATCAGTCCAGCAGGATGAAAGCTAAAGAGATCAAAGCAGTCACGGATATTATTATTTCCTGTGTAGTGCCGCCCATGCTCAATATTCTGGAGCCTCTCTGTATCAAGTATTTTGGCATTAAACCTCTTATCATCGGCCCAGGAATTAAAACGGGGATGCCTATTTTTTATGATAACCCTAAAGAAGTTGGTGCGGACAGAATTGTCAACGCTGTCGCTGCTTACTACAAGTATCGGAAAGAATCCATTATTGTTGACTTCGGAACTGCAACCACATTTGATTATATTTCTCCCAAAGGAGAGTATATGGGCGGCTGTATCGCTCCGGGTATTGTGATTTCCAGCGAAGCGCTTTTTGAAAAGGCTTCAAAATTGCCACGAGTCGAGTTTAGCAAACCCAAAGCGATAATCACGAAAGATACGATAAGCGCTATGCAGGCGGGTATTATGTTCGGTTACGCGGGACTGGTGGACGGTATTGTCGAGCGGATGAAAGCGGAAGTGAAAACCAATCCGCTTGTGATTGCCACAGGAGGTCTAGCGCGGATTGTAGCGCAGGAGACAAAGAGTATTGATAAAATTGAAGAGATGCTGACGCTGGATGGTTTGCGTATTATCTATAACTTAAATAAGAAATAAATTATGTTGAATGTTGGATTAACGGGCGGCATAGCCAGTGGAAAATCGACTGTGGCAGAAATGTTTGTGAAACATGGAGCTCATTTGATTGATTTCGACGGACTTGCTCACGAAGTGCAGGAACCGGAAAAACCAGCCTGGAAAGAAGTCGTCAATCAATTCGGCGAAGGAATTCTCCAACCGGATAATAAAATAGACCGCGTTAAACTGGGGAATATTGTATTTGCCGACAAAAAGAAACTAATAGAGCTTGACAAAATTGTTCATCCTTTTGTTTATCAAGAGTGGCATATGCTATTGGAGAAAATCGGCAAAAAAGAAGAACACGCTATTGTTCTGTCTGATATTCCTCTTCTGTTTGAAGGCAACATGCAGCATCTTTTTGATCTGACGATATTAGTTCTCATCGTACCGGAAAAACAGATCAGCCGTTTGATGACTCGCAATGGGATAAGCAAGGAAGAGGCTGGAAAAAGATTGAAAAGCCAGATGCCGATTAGTGAAAAAATTGCACTGGCCGATATTGTAATTGATAATGATGGCAGCATTCCTGAAACTGAAAAAAGAGTTAGGCAAGTCTGGCAAGAACTATTGCAGCAGGAAAAGGTTAAGAAAAGTTAATGCAGTTGGTTCAAGTCTCTAACTTGAACCAACATGCAAAACATCATAATGACTGGAGGCAGAAAATGATTGAAAAAAATGTAAAAACAAATTTCAGCGCGAAGGTATCTGAGCCGGTGATCGGTTCTGGCACATATATTCATCCTCTGGCGGCGGTGATCGGCAACGTCATTTTAGGAAACAATGTGATGGTCGCGCCTACGGCATGTGTGCGCGGTGACGAAGGCCAACCGCTTTATGTCGGCGATGACACCAACGTGCAGGATGGTGTTGTGATTCATGCGCTGGAGACGGAACTGGACGGCAAGCCTGTGGAAAAGAATCTGATGGAGGTTAATGGTAAGAAATACGCAGTTTATGTGGGCAATCGCGTTTCACTGGCACATCAGGTTCAGATTCACGGACCAGCCGTGGTTATGGATGATACATTTGTCGGGATGAAGGTGCTGGTGTTTAAATCTTTTGTCGGAAAAAATTGCGTCATCGAGCCCGGCGTTATTTTAATGGGTGTCAAGGTTGCCGATGGCCACTATGTGCCTGTAGGATCGGTTATTAAAACACAAATTGAGGCAGACAATCTGCCGACCATTATGCCGGATTATCCAATGAAGGATATGAATAAAGGTGTGCTGCATGTTAATAAAGCGCTGGCGAAGGGTTATCTGGCCCGATAGCCTTTGGCTACGGGATAATTCAACTGACAGATATTACTGTGCCACGCTTGTAATATCTGAGTTTCATTACAATAAAAGATGTTAATAAAAAATAAATCTTTCTCTGAAAATGAAAATCGCTGTCTTTCATGCGGCACAACAAAAAATATTAAAAACCGCCGGTATTGCTCGATCAAATGCCGCCAGAACATGCGACAGAAACTCAATATGAGGAGCGGTTTGCTGCAAACATTAAATACTCGCTATGCGACTTTTTATTTTTCCGACACAATGATTATTCTGGATATTGTTCCTCATGGGATTAAAGAAATATTCCGTTATGTAAGTAAACGCACGGCAGGAAATAATCCTGCCACGGATTTCAGTATAATGACCAATGCGTTGGGCGATGCCTGGTGGGCGGAGTCAAAGCGGACAAATAAAAATTATCTGGCTTCCCAGCACGTTTTGAAACTGGCAACCCGCTGTGCTATTTCAGAGGGGTTACAGCGCCCCAGATTGATGAGGATTCCCACCATAAAAATGGAAGTCTTGAATTATCTGGAAATTAAAAGGGCTGATCTTAATTTCCATGATTTGAGTAAAATCATAAAAAATGCTTACCGGCGGCAGGTAAAAATACATCACCCTGATGCCGGCGGCCAGGCATCCACCTTTCGTAAAATTCACGATGCTTATAAAGAGTCTTTGCGGTGGGCCGATGACCCTACTTTCATTCGCCGCCGCGGCTTTCCTGATAAATGGTATTATGACGGGGACAATAAAAAATGGGTCCAGCCTAGACCGATTCGCGATTAAATATATACGAACTCATTTGCTATTGATGAGCTTTTAAATGTTCCGGCGTATTGATGTTGAGAAAAAGACGTCCGTCTTTGTTAAATGGTTTGATCTTTTCTTCAGGAATACTCAGCAGTTGCACTTCTTTATAAAAGCCGGCAATTTTGAGTTTGTCCGCGATAAGCAGTTTTTTTATGTGAGAAAGACAATTTCGGTAATAGATGGCGTATAGAGACTGAAAGCCTTCAGGGAGTTCAGGAACTATAATATCATGTTTGCCTGCTTGCCCGGTTAGGTAAATAATAAAATTTTTATTTAAAAAAAGCATGTCGCAAGTGGCAACAAAAGAATAATCATATGTGGCGTAAAATAAACTGGTATAAATTCCACCTAAAGCTCCCTTCTCTTTGTAAATATCGGTGACAGTGACCCTCCCCCAGCAGGAGCTGGGGGCTTCTTTAATGTTACATGCGACATCTTGCATGAACCCTGCGGGTTGCCGCTACATCACCAGACAGGAGTCTGGTGTTTTATGCGGCTCAATAAGTGTCTCGGAGAATTCTGTGTAGGACAGAGGGTCATTGGTAACAATAATGATTTCAGAAAATATCTTTTGATGAGCGGCTAAAATATTATCAATCAGGCGGGTTCCGTCAATTTCAAGAAACGCTTTGTTGATTCCCACGCGGGAATTCTTGCCGCCGGCTAAAATGATTCCAGTCATATTTTTCTTCATATTAAAGAGATTTTCTCACCTGATTATTTTTCTATCATTGTGTTTACATCCTCGTTACCCCTGAATCTCAGCACGTTGAGCATGAATATTTCCAGTTTATTGAGGACATTCGGAGGCAAAAGATTGCCATCAATTTCAATTGATATAAGAGGATATTTTTGTTCTCTGGCCCACGGGGTCAACACCCCTTCGATTACCCGTCCGATGAGGCAGGCAAAAGGCGAAATGTTCACTATGCCGGAGTACCCGTCCATCATTGCCGTGGCGGCAACACCGCTCGATATGCTTATTTCCGAATAAAGCTCCTGGTTCACAAAATGTTTTTTGGTGTTGTTTATGATCTCCTGCATATTATGCGGAGAATCAGGAATCAAGCCGGTTGACGCCAGTATCTCGCTGACATTTTTTTCCACATTGTGCTTGTAAGCATGTTCAAAGTTCCAGTTGATCAAATCCATAAACTCTTTAGTAAAGACCCGACGATACCAGGGAATTAACTGCAACTTTTTTTTGAGCTCACACTGACGGATAAAATCACAATAGTAAATCCATTCAGCAACACTTGATACTTTGCCGATAATCCCGCGTCTGCTAAAGTGCTGAATTAATTCATCCACGGCAAAATCATCGCGGCGTACATAGATCTCTCCGACAATGAGAACCTTAGGGCATTTATCCATTTTTTCCTTTAAGGGGATATTAGCAATATCGCTGGATATTTCCTTTAAAACGGGAAGGATTTTGGTAACATCTTGTTCGGCAACGCTGATCATCCTGTGCCAGATTTTATCGTAATCGATCATTGCTTTTACCGGATCGGCTGCACAAGTTTTCAAGGATGTTTCCAGGTCTTTCATATAATCGCCGATAATAAATCCCCACCACATATATTTGGAAAATTCAGCGCCCAACTCATTGTAGGAGTTGTCCGAATCCAAAGAAAAGATGACAACATTTTCCAGCCGCAAATCTTTAAAAACATTTTCAAAAAAAACGAAATACTGGCCTGTGCGGCATGGTCCGGTTGTGGTGGGAATAAACAAAAGATAAATTTCGTCTTTGCGGTATTTATCGGAGGAAAAATATTTAAGGACGCTTCCTAAAACAAGGTGTGAAGGCACGCACTCCTTACCGGAAGCATGATTCCGTGCTAGCTGTAGCGTATATGTGTCCGGGATGGGCATTGCTTCTGTGTTAATTCCAGACGATCTGACAATTGCCGCTAAAAGTTCCGCTGAGAGCCTGCCCATGCTGGAAAGAAGAACTTTGACCTGTGGATTGTTTTTGATAGGAATCTTTTCTTCGGTAAGAATATTCTTGATATAAATATCTTCATTCCGATTATTGATAAATCGCAGGTTATTGTCATATCTCTCCTCGCGAATATCGATAAACTTTGATCTATATCCTTCGATAATGTCAAGAAATGCTTCAATGCGCGTATCCACACCGGCATCGGCCGTGTGCGAATCCAACTCGAGAATTAAAAAAGGCTTGGTACCCATTATCCATTTTAGATAATGCAGTAGGAAAGAATCAGGCGCGCAGGAAAAATTGGAAATATAAGTGATATAGATATTATCTTCATTTTTTAAGAGTACGCTGGCCTTCATATTTTGCTGACCGTAATACCAGTACATGTTCGGATAGATCGATTCATCGGTAAAAGGAAGAATGTCAAAGGGAATAACTGAATATCCTCCGGTGATATATTTTTTCGGAATGTCCATGTTGGCATCAGTAGTAAAAGCGTTATAAGGACGGCCCAGGATGGCAATAACCGGTCTTTTGGCCCTCCGCGCTTCGGCCAGTGCGGTTTTACCGAGATCGGCTGACTTTGTAAAATATTCCATTTGTTTGCTATAGGCGACAGCAAAAGCTTTTTTAGATTCGCTTTCGGTAAACCCGAGTTTAATGCCCATTTCAATAAAGGACTCGCTGGCCTTTTCCACGCCGTACATAAAACTTACCACTGGAACTAAATATTTATCCTCCGGAATTTCCGGAAAGGCCTTTTTAATGTAATAAGGTAAACTTTGAGTGATAGGGCAAAAATTTGCCGGAGAATCTTTTTCATAACTTTCCATATCCTTGAAGTGCGGCAGGAAGATATAATCCAGATTGCGGTCAAATATATCCTGAACAGCCCCATGAGCGATTTCCGCTGGAAAACAATAGGCGCTTTCCACCCGCGCTGTTCCCTCAGGTGATATATTCTTCGAAATAAAAGTCTCCACCCCTAAAAAATGAAAGAACCAGGAGTAGAGCGGCCAAAGGGTATAAATGGAAAAACAGCGGGGAATGCCGATAACGCAATTTTTTTTCTTGATAAAATTATCGGGATCGGGGGCGCATTCCTTAAAGAGAAGATTGTTACATTGTTCAATATAGTCAGATACCTCAGCCTCATTAATAACCTTTTTCTTCCTGATATTGGCATATTTATTACATCTGCCACCGAACATATACTTATGGTTATTTACGCTGAGAATGCGGATTGGGCAGAAGTTATCGCAGGACTTGCACTGAAATTCCTTTTCATAAATAATCTCGGTGGCAAGTATTTGATCAAGATCGTAGGAAGTCTTCGTCAGAAAGCCTTCTGTTAATTTCTGTTTGGCTAACAAACCTACGCCAAAACAACCCATAAGTTCGGGATCGGGAGGAACAAGAATATCTTTATTGAGTAACATAGCAAAAGCCAACGGCACTGCTTTGTTCTTGGCTACGCCCCCCTGCAAGACGATATTGTTGCCGATGGTTCTGTTGCCGACGACTCTGTTTAGATAGTTGGAAACAATGGAGACGACGATTCCGGCCGTAATATCTTCGCGCAATGCGCCTTGCTGAATGGCATTGCGGACATCCGAATTAATAAACGCGGAACAATGTTCGCCGAACTTTAGCGGTTCTTTTGCCCCAAGAGCGATATCGCCGATTTCCCAAGCGTTAACGATATTCAAATCGCCCTGGGCCGATTCTTCCAAAAAAGAACCTGTTCCGGCAGAGCAGGCTTCGTTCATGGCATAGTCTATAGGAACTTTATTCTTCAGAAAAACATACTTGGCGTCCTGTCCACCGATTTCAAATAGTGTATCAATATTATCTTTATAAAAAGTGGTACCGACGGCATGAGCGATGATCTCATTATATACACCCGGAGTTTCCAAAAACACGCCGAGAAACTCTCTCGATGATCCGGTCGTTGCGGCAAGGGTTATGCTGATCTTACCATTGCCCGTATCTTTTTTGATTTGTTTTTTCATTTCAACAAAGCAATTCTTCAGCGCCACAACCGGGTCGCCATGTGTGCGGCCATAGAAAGATGCCGTAATTTCATTTGTTTCTATATCAATTAAGCAGGCCTTGGTCGTGGTTGATCCGCCGTCAACGCCAAGGATATACTCTCTTCCAGATATAACTTTAGCTTTCTTGGAGGGGAGATAGGTTACTTTGCCTTCTGCCGTCTTTAGACTTTTAAATCGCTTGAATTGAATCCTATTATGCAAGAAAAGATTGTTTAGGGAATGTAATATACTTCCTGAATCCCTGGCCATAAGCGCCGCTCCGTAAGCCTCAAAATACGGGGCCTGATCAGGAATTATGAATTTAATTTCCGGCATTCTCTCCCGGATAAAGTGAATGAGATACTGATTTTGTGTGACCCCGCCGACAAGAAGTACCTTGCCCTTTGTTATCTTCGCCCTTTTGATAAAGTCAATCACTTTAGCGGCCATTACATCGGACAATGACAGGATGATGTCGCCCTTATTAGCTTCACCTTTATTCAAGCGATGGGTGCAGTCACTTTTCATAAATACGGAACAGCGCGAAGAAAGCTTCAACACGCGACTTTGTTCGGAAATCGCATTAATATCATTGAGGCGCATGTCCATTCGAGCAAGCTGCTGTTTAAAAAATTCGCCAGTGCCCGAGGCGCATTTATTTCCTGAAAAATTCGTTATTATTTTGTTATTTTTGTCGATGGTATAAACAACCAGATCTTCGCCACCCAGGGAAACTATTGCATCAACTTCATAATTAAGGTGTTGGAGTGCCTCTTCGATACAGAGAGGTTCAATTACGCTGTTTATGTTTAAAAGATGTCTGCCCCCGGTGCCGGTGGCTAGAGCTTTAGTATCAGCTGGTATACTGTGGGATGATAAAACTTTTTCGAGTGTATGAAGAAAGTTGCCTTCATGAGGTTCTACCTCGCTCCATAAAATATTATTTTCCTTCAGCATGCTGACTTTAACACTAGAGGCGCCGATATTAATTCCCAAACTATTCATAAAAATTCCGAATGATTATAAAAATAATGTTTACATACTGGTATTAAATATTACGATTGAATTTAATCGTCAAGCATCAAATGACATCTTTTTATACTTGGATAAAAATATAGAAGTTAATTTATTGTAATAATGGAAATTTAAGAAAAATATGAAAGCATTCAAATTAATGACAAATTGCAACGGAAAATCCTGATTTACTGATTATCAAAATTTCCCGTTACAATCTAAATTTACAAATTTTTAAAGCCGTGCAGGATTAATGGCCTTCTTCCATAGCTCCAGCAATATACATCATGGCCAGAAGCATAAAAACAAGCGTCTGCACCAAAGATGTAAAAATCATCAATATGAAAACGGGGATGGGAACAAAATACGGGACAAGGAAAAGAACAACCAGAAGAACGATATCTTCCCCCTTAATATTGCCGAACAACCGGAAAGTCAAAGAAAGCGGTCTTGATATATGGCTGATAATTTCAATGGGCAGCATAAGAGGTATGAGCCACCAAACAGGTCCACAAAACTGTTTGAAGTATTTTAACCCGTGATTCATAACTCCAACGACATGCGTGGAAAGAAAAACAACAATGGCCATGGCAGCGTTAGTATTAATATTTGCGGTAGGAGATTCAAAACCGGGTATTATACCTATAAGATTAGAGGTAAGAATAAATAGTCCCAAGGTCGCAATCAGAGGGAAAAATTTTCTGCCGTTATCTCCCATGATTTCATTGAGCAGAGAATCAAAGCCGCCGATAATCACTTCCATTACATTTTGGGCCTTGCCGGGATAAACAGCCAAACGTCTCGTGGCCAATAATGAAAGCAGAGACAAAAGGATAACGACAAACAATGAATACATGACTTGTTCAGGAACATAATGATTTTCTAAGAAAAGTAGCGGATGCATATCCTACTTAACCTCCTCAATTAATTTTTTTTTTGCCATAGTGGTGATCAGCGTGATGATAATGTTGATTACTACCACGGAAAGTCCGATAAGTAATCCAATGACATTTACTGTGCCATTGGCAATCAGGAAATATAAAACAATAGCGGTCAAAACCAGGCGGATGTAATATTTGCCTATTACAGGGCCCTTAATATTGCCCGCAGTATTGGCAAAAATACCGCGCAAACCTCGTTCCATCCAATAATAATTTAGAATACTGATGAAACCACCCAGAAGTATGCCTAAGGAAAATTTAAAAGGAGCGAAAATTAGTGCAGGAATAAAAAGAATGGCCAACATAATCCAATTGGCATATTCAATCTTTTTTTGGAGCGGGTCTTTGACGATGAGGTTCACTTTTTAAACTCTTTATTATTTGTTCTTCATCCGTGAAATTTTTTTTAATTAAAACATATATATTACGAAATCCGGCCGCAATGCCTATTAACAAAAAAACAATACTGAAAACATGGCCGGAATCAAATTTTTTATCTAAATAAACCCCCAGTAAAAGGCAACCAAAAATCGCCAGAACCATGGCAATGCCGATCGTGCTGGCAAAAGCCATTTGCATGGCATATTTTCGGGTTTCATTATCCACTTTCGAGCGCTCCTTAACATGAATGAAAAGGCAAGTCAATTAAAAATATGACCGGCGTTCATAAATTAATTAAATGACGATTTTCTTTATACCAGTCAATAGTTTTTATTAGTCCCGCGGTTAAATTGGTTTTGGCAGTAAACATAAATTCTTTTAATGCTTTAGTTGTGTCAAGCATTCGGCGGGGCTGACCATCGGGTTTAGATTTATCCCAAATAATTTCCCCCTGAAAACCAGTAATTTTAGCAATCAGTTCAGTGAGCTCTTTGATCGATATTTCGAAGCCCGCGCCTATGTTTACCGGTTCGCTTTTATTATAAGTATCCGTAGCCATACAGATAGCTTCGGCGGCATCTTGCACATAAAAAAATTCCCGAGTGGCTGAACCTGTTCCCCAAACCTCAATTTTATCATTATAGGCATCAATAGCATCAAAACATTTTTTGATTAATGCGGGAATAACATGGGAAGAACGGGGATCGAAATTATCTCCAGGACCATAAAGGTTTACCGGAAGTAAAAAAATGGAATTGAAACCGTATTGCCGGCGATAAGCTTGCGACTGCACCAGCATCATTTTTTTGGCCAACCCGTAAGGAGCGTTGGTTTCTTCCGGATATCCATTCCAAATATCTTCTTCTTTAAAAGGGACAGGAGTAAATTTGGGGTAAGCGCAAATTGTTCCCAAAGCAACAAATTTTTCAATATTTCGGAGATAGGCTTCGTGGAGCAATTGCGTACCCATGATTAAATTATCATAAAAAAGTTCGGCGGGCTTTTCCTGATTAAAGCCGATACCGCCAACCTTGGCGGCAAGGTGAATAACGATTTGGGGCTTGGTTTCTTCATACATCCGGCGAATATCAGCAATATCCGTCAAATCATATTCGGGACGATCGGCAATTTTAATATGACGACAACCGTTATCATTTAATTTCTTTAATAGATGGTTTCCTAAGAAGCCTTTGCCGCCGGTGACAGTTATGTGTTTGTTTTTGAGCACAGCACAATCCTCTTTTTCAATTTAAGTAAAACGTTCTCTATTGTTACCGGCAAAACCTGCATCCACGAGGGTTTTTTCTTTTTTCGCCAGTTCTATGTCGGCCGCTATCATCATGTTAATGAGGGCATCAAAAGTGACCTTAGGCTTCCAGCCAAGGGCTTTTTTTGCTTTGGAGGCGTCTCCCAGTAGAACATCAACTTCAGTCGGACGGAAATATCGGGGGTCAATAGAAACATATTTATTATAGTCCAGGTCGAGCCTAATGAAAACTTTTTCTGTGAATTCGCGCACTGAATGAGTTTCGCCAGTGGCGATTACATAATCGTCAGGCTTATCCTGCTGTAGCATCAGCCACATGGCTTCTACAAAATCTCCCGCAAAACCCCAGTCTCTTTTAGCTTCCAGATTCCCTAAGAAGAGTTTGTTTTTTAATCCCAATTTGATTTGAGTGGCGGCCCTGGTAATTTTTCGAGTGACGAACGTTTCTCCACGTCGCGGTGATTCATGATTGAAAAGGATACCATTAGTAGCGAAAAGGCCGTAAGCATCACGGTAGTTTTGCACAATATAATAAGCATAAACTTTAGCGGCGGCATAAGGACTGCGTGGTTGAAATATAGTGTTTTCACTCTGCGGCGGTGATGCAGCTCCGAACATTTCGCTTGATGATGCCTGATAGAATTTAGTTTTGATGCCGGTCTTGCGGATTGCCTCTAAGATTCTCAAAGTTCCTAATCCGGTAACATCGCCAGTATATTCGGGCATGTCAAAACTCACGCGCACGTGACTTTGAGCTCCGAGATGGTAAATTTCGTCGGGCTGTATAGAGTGAAGCAAATCCATAAGCTGACCGGAAACACTCAAATCACCGTAATGCAGAAATAATCTCGTGTCTGTGTCATGGAAATCGCGATAAAGGTGATCAATGCGCTCAGTATTGAAAGAGCTCGAGCGGCGAATCAAACCGTGAACCTCATACCCTTTGTTCAATAAAAACTCTGCTAAATAAGAGCCGTCTTGTCCAGTAATACCGGTAAGAAAAGCTTTTTTCATTTCATCTCCTTATGAAGTGTAAATATTATAAACGCCAATAATTAATCCCTGTTGAACTTGCTGTTTCCGGTTCAAAAATGGCTTTGATATCGAGTAAAATCGGATAGCCTTGGCGACAGAGACCGGCAACACGACCAATGCCCATTTCCTGATAATTGCGGTGTGCTACCGCTAAAACAACAGCGTCAACATCTTTAATGTCTTTCAGCGAAACAAGTTCAATGTTGTAGTGTTGACTTGCTTCTTCAGGATCGGCGAGGGGATCATGGGCTAAAACCTCTACGCCGTAATCCTTCAGTTCATTGATGATATCGATAACGCGTGTGTTGCGCAAATCGGGAACGTTTTCTTTGAATGATAAACCTAGAACAGCTACACGCGCTTTACGCACCTGAATATCAGCGGCAATCATCATCTTAATGGCTCGCTCTGCCACATACTTGCCCATATTATCATTGATTCTACGGCCGGCGAGAATGACTTCCGGGCGGTAGCCGATACTTTCTGCCTTATAAGTTAGATAATAAGGATCAACACCGATACAGTGGCCGCCGACAAGACCGGGCCGGAAGGAAAGAAAATTCCATTTTGTTCCTGCCGCCTCTAAAACTTCCAGAGTGTCGATACCCATTTTGTTGAAAATAATGGCGAGTTCGTTCATCAGCGCTATATTAATATCGCGCTGTGTATTTTCGATGACCTTGGCCGCTTCGGCAACTTTTATTGATGAAGCACGATGCAAATTGACTTTGACGACCGCGCTGTAGATGCCTTCAAGCAAATTCAGTGTGGCCGTGTCAGAGGCGGAGATGATTTTAACCGTGTTACTGATCGTATGGACTTTATCGCCTGGATTAATGCGTTCGGGAGAATAACCCACGGTAAAATCTCTGTCGAATTTCAACTTGGATTCGCGCTCTAGAATGGGAACACAAACATCTTCCGTCACCCCCGGATAAACGGTGGATTCATAGACAACGCATGAACCGGGAGACATTTGCTTTCCGATAATGGTCGATGCATTTTCTATCGCGCCAAGATCAGGAACATGGAAATGGTCGATCGGTGTGGGGACGGCAACAATGAAAAGCTTACATGAGGAAAGATCCGTAGGTTTAGATGTGAACTGGATTTTTGTTTTCTTTAATTCACCATCGGGCAGTTCCATAGTACGGTCGTGTCCTTTTTTTAATTCAGCCACGTTGGCTTCGCTGATATCATAACCGATCACCTTGAAATGCCGCGATAAGTGTGCCGCTAAGGGTAAACCAACATAACCAAGGCCGATAATGGCAATTTTATTTTTCCCGGCAAAAAATGATTGCGCAGTCAGATTTTTTTTCATCACATAGTTTCTCAATTAATTGAACATCTATTACAAGATTGATGAGTGCTTGTCAATGTGCTGGTCAAAGATTTTTCAATGTTTTCGAGCAGGCATCAATTGTCTTATCTATATCTCTATTCGTGTGAGCAAAAGATAAAAATCCTGCCTCATATTGCGACGGTGCCAGCCAAACGCCTCGTTTCAACATGCCATGGAAAAAGCGGGCAAATAGCGCCGAATCTGATTTTTGGGCAGTGTTTAAATCGTAAACGGGACTTTGATGGAAAAATATAGTGAACATCGAATGGACGCGGTTTATACAAGCAGCAATGCCTTTGGTTGTAAACAGGCTTTCTATCTGTCGGCAGAGCTGATTGGTTTTGTTATCCAGTGCAGCAAAAGAAATTTTTTTCATTTTAAGGATATTGAGGGTGGTTAAGCCCGCACTCATCGCCAGCGGATTTCCGGAAAGAGTCCCCGCTTGATAGACGTCTCCTGTGGGGGCGAGCTTTTCCATGATTTCCCTTTTGCCGCCAATTGCGCCAACAGGCATTCCTCCGCCGATGATTTTACCCAAACAAGTCAAGTCAGGCTTAATTCCTATTAAATTCTGATAGCCGCCGAAGGTAAAACGAAATCCCGTGATCACTTCGTCAAAGATCAAAACTATGCCGTTTTTTGCCGTAAGTTCTCTGAGCTTCTCTAAAAATCCGTTCCGCGGCGGAACAACCCCCATATTTCCTGCCACCGGTTCAACGATAATTACTGCCAGTCGCGATCCGAAGCGCTCTATTGCTTTTTGGAGTTCTTCAATATCGTTATACGGCAAGCTCAATGTCAACCGGGCAAGTTCGGCGGGAATTCCTGAAGAACCCGGTATGCCTAAAGTTGCCAAGCCTGATCCGGCTTTAATCAAAAGTGAATCGGCATGACCGTGATAGCAACCGTCAAATTTGGCTATCAAATTCCTGCCGGTAAAGCCCCGCGCCAGCCTAATTGCCGTCATCGTCGCTTCCGTGCCGGAGCTTGTCATCCGTAAAAGTTCGATAGAAGGAATGGCTTCAGAAATTAATTTTGCCATTTGCGTTTCTACTTGAGTCGGCGCGCCGAAACTTGTTCCTTTTTTGGCCGTATCACAGATAGCCGCAATAACTTTAGGATGAGCGTGTCCTAAAATCATTGGTCCCCATGAAAGAACATAATCAATATATTCTTTACCGGAAACATCGTAAATTTTACTGCCTTTCGCATGGCTCACAAAAACAGGCTTGCCACCAACCGCTTTCCAGGCGCGTACAGGACTGTTGACGCCTCCCGCGATAATTTGGCGTGCTTTAGCAAAATAATCTGACTTTTTTTTGTTCATCTAAAATACTCCGGAGATATTTTTTTGTATTCCTGAATACTCTCCAATATTATATAATCATTTATATCTGTTGCGGTTGCCATTTTTTTGATCAGTGATAAGATGTTTTCATCTTTGGAATGAAGCATGGTAAAAATGTTATATTTTTTTATAAAGGCCGGATTCCTTTCGTAGCAATGAGAAACGAAAAGAAATGATGCAAATATTTTTCCTACTTTTTCTATTTGATCCGCAGGCACCGACCACACCACCAGCGCGTTTTTTTCGTAGCCTGCTTTTTGATGACGAAGTATGACTCCATATTTGCGAATAAAACCTTTTTTTAAAAGTTGTTTGGTTGTATCCAGTACATCTTCATTGGTCAATCCACAAAGATTGCCTAATTCATTAAAAGGAAATCTCATCACCGCTATATCTTTTTGAATCACACAGGCGACTTTTTTTTGTTTTACTGTTAGGTGGTCTTTCATAAAATAAATTTTATCCTGCATGGAAAATAAAATCAAGTTATTGGTTGCGTTGCGAAATATTTCTTGACAATTATCAAGAGTGCCATTAAAAATAAACACCACAAAGCCCGAAAGTGTCAAATTTTATAGAAAGGAGGTGTGGGTGATATAAATAAAGGGTTTTGAGATTATCATTAAAATACTAAAGAGGAGAATCTAAATGAAAAAAAGTTTAATCTATGTATTGCTGGCGATGGTATTGGTGATGGTTGCCGCCCCGTTTGTTTTTGCAGCTAAAGAAGTGGCTCAAGCCGCACCGGCGGGGGTTGTTGATTACACAAAAGCAATTATAATTGGTTGCTCAATATTGGCCGCAGGTTTCGCTATAGCTTTTGGTACAATAGGTACCGGCAATGGTATGGGTGCTGGTTTAAATGGTGCCACTAATGCTGTTGGTAGAAACCCGGAAGCACAAGGAAAAATTCTTCTGACCATGATGGTCGGTCTGGCGATGATCGAGTCTCTGGCTATTTACGCTCTGGTTGTTGCTCTGATCCTGCTTTATGCCAATCCGCTTTTGAAGTTAATTGGCTAAAATTATTGCTATTATCATAGGGAGGGGGAGCGTACATCGACTTTCTCTCCCTTTTTAATGAGACTCGCTGAAAACGAACAAAGTGAAGTTTGAAGCGTAAGTCGAATTATCCCATGTTGGGATTAATGACACCTTTTATCCATTCAACAAAAAGCACTCTGAAATTTACAAGACGAATTTGTGAATCCCAAATTACAAAAGCATAGCGTATTGGAATTGGTAGGTTGAACAATCCCCGAAGCGCAGCGTAGAGGGTTAATGACACCTCATTTTCACAATCTAATTACAATACCATAATTATTTAATTTACGAGGACGAAGTTATCTTGACAGCAGGTCTAAGTATGGGCAGTAAATCTTACTTCCTGTAATCCTCAATTTTCAAAATTATGATTTTATGCTAGGTTACAATCAGTAATCGTTAAATAATCCTTTTTCTATCATACGGTCAGCGGCTTGGAATACAATTTCATCAAATTTTACTCCCCCAAAAATATACAGCCAGTTCAGGATAAAGGCTTGAACAATCAATTTCAGCAGGGTCTTTAGTCTGCAATATTATTTGATATGTACGGGTAGTCTACATATCCTTGGGGGCCAGGTGTATAATAGGTGTTCGTGTCTGCCGTTGCCCATGGTGAACCGCGCCGTATACGCTCCACCAGGTCAGGATTCGTTATATAGGCGCTGCCGAAGGCAACGGCATCGGCATATCTTTCAATAATAACAAGATCGGCGCTTTCAGCACTATATCCGCAATTGGTCACTAGGGTACCTCTATACAGCGGCCGGAAATGTTTGGCTATATCCTTGACCGCAAAGGGCACATCATCGACCGGCAGCATAGGCTCAACCAAGTGGGCATAGGCCAGAGCTTGACAATCGTTCAGACGTTTGACCACATATTCGAAAGTAGGGATGGTGTCTTTATCAATCGTCATACCGAAAAAGCCATGGGCGGAAGGGTTGAGCCGTATGCCTACTTTTTTAAAGCCAATCGCTCCTCCCACAGCATCGAGTACTTGAAAGAAGAACCGCGCCCTGTTTTCATGACTGCCGCCATAGATATCGGTGCGAGTATTGGAGCAGTTCGTGAAGAACTGGTGAATAAGATAGCCATTGGCGGAGTGAATCTCAACACCATCGAACCCGGCAGCGATTGCATTTCCAGCCGCATTCTTAAAGTCTTGTACTATAGCATGGATCTCATCGATGGTCAGAGCGTGCGGAATGACAGTTTCTTTAAAGCCCGAGGGCGTATAGGAACGGTCAAGCGGGTTTATTGCAGATGGTGCAACAGGCAACATGCCGGCTTGGAAATCGGGATGCGACATACGCCCCACATGCCAGAGTTGCAGAAAAATATGCGCACCTTTTTCATGAACCGCCTTGGTGACCAATCGCCAGCCCTCTATCTGAGCTAGGCTGTAAATGCCCGGAGTGTTGATATATCCCACACCCTGCTTGGATATCTGTGAGCCTTCGGTGATCAAAAGCCCGGCCGAGGCGCGTTGTGAATAATATAATGCATGTAACGCGGTCGGGGCGTTTTCCGGATTGTCCGCCCGGCTGCGTGTCATGGGAGCCATGAAGATACGGTTGGGAATATCATATGGGCCTATCTTTAATGGTTTCAACAATGTTTGCTCATACATATATTACTCCTTTTGCTGCTTTATTAATATAAGCAGGTTGTAGCTGAGTTTATTCAAATACACAAAATTAAATAGTTTAACACATCATGTATAGTTTATTTTATAAGGTATCACTTCCCCATGGTTAAAATATAAGAAACATATCTTTAATAAATACTATTCACACCCAACAACGGACAATTCTTAGAAAAGGAACTTTAACCCCAAAGTTATCATGCTTGTTGTAAAATCAATTTTTGAATCATTTTCAAATTCAATTACTGTATTATTTTCAAATTCAATTACTGTAGAAAAATAACGATAGCCGATATCCACTGACAAGTTATTTGTTATGTCAAATTCAACTCCTGTCAATAACTGCCAAGCAAAAGATGTGTAATTTTTCCCGAGATATTGTCAAGAGTTGTGTATGAAGAATTAGGCGGCGATCCGTTTTTCTTCAATACCGTTAACGAATTTCACTCCTTTAACAACATCAGCCAAGCGTTCCGGACGATGTAGACGAATCCATCGTTTCTGAGCGCATTGACATAATTTGAATGCCATTGAGATGACCGTGTTCGCAGAAAAACAGCCTCTCACTTTATTTGTTCGTAATCGAACCGTCGCAAAGGTCGATTCAATCGGATTCGTGGTTCGAATGTGACGCCAGTGTTCAGCGGGGAAATCATAAAAGGTAAACAAAGCATCCCGATCCTTTTCCAGGCACTGGGCCGCTTTGGGATATTTTGCTTCATACGTATTCACAAAATCATTAAAATGACGTGCGGCTTCATCTTTGTTGGCTGCCTGCCAAATCTGATGCAATTTTGATTTCGCATTGGATTGAAGGCTCTTTGGCAAATTGTTCAGAACATTAGCAGTCTTGTGTACCCAGCATCTTTGCCAACGGGTACCATCGTAGACTTTGCTCAACGCTTTCCAGAAACCCAAGGCGCCGTCACCAATCGCCAGTTGTGGTGCGGTAGTCAGGCCTCTGGATTTCAGGTCTAGTAAAAGTTGTTTCCATGACATTTCGCTTTCACGGAAACCGCCCTCTATCGCCACCAGTTCCTTTACACCATCAGCCGTGGCACCCATAATGACCAAAAGGCACTGTTTATCATCCATGCGAACGTTGCAGTAAATACCATCGGCCCAGAAATAGACATAACGTTTCTCTGAAAGATTACGCTTTTGCCATTGCTGAAACTCCTGCTGCCAAACCGTTTTGAGCCGACTGATCGTGGGGGCAGACAAACCCGGAGCATCTTACCGACCAATGCTGCCAAGGCATCGCTAAAATCCCCGGTGGAAACACCTTTCAAATACAGCCACGGAATCAATTGTTCCATGCTTCTGGTCTTCCGCAGGTAAGGCGGCAATATGGCTGAACGGAAGGATACCCTTTCCGATTCCTGCAAAGACCGATCCCGTGTCCGAGGAACTTCCACAGGCACCGGTCCGATCCCCGTTTGAATCTGACGTTCGGGCAAATAACCATTGCGCACGATCCTCTGAAGACCAGTCTCCGTCTCTTAAATCTTTATATTGGTTTAAGAATATTTCAATCTCGGCTTCCAGGGCATGGGCTAGCAAGTCTCTTGCTCCTTGACGTAAAATGTCTGAAATAGGGTCATCAACAAATCTCTCTGGTTTTTTTATCGCTACTACGTTATCTTTATTCATGGTGTGTGTATCCTTTCCTTTTGTTTTTTGGCCGGCTGACTGTCGCGAAACAACCAACCGGTGGATACCCACCTATCTTCCTAAACACAACTTTTGTTTATAT
>CAVQCU010000056.1:0-68644 GCA_963710995.1 uncultured delta proteobacterium | reverse complement strand
TAACTGCGTTATATCATCCAATACCAATGGGTAGACTCCCAAGCGTGGCAAAGAAAAAATTATAATATAATCTGCCCAAAAAAGAAACCTCCTGTTAATGAGAAATAAAGCTCGCTCAAGCTTAAACTCAAAAATAGGAGGTCTCCCATGTGTGGTTGCGTAGACGATAGCAGGCTGGAACAATTTCGTCAATTCAGAAAAGAAGTTAGAGGGTCAAACGATTATCTGATTGTAGGGATCGACGTCGCCAAGGACAAACACCATGCTTTTTTCGGAACGGCAACGGGAAAGACATTGTTAAGGCGATTGATCTTTGACAACACAATAGAGGGATTTAACAAGTTGCTGGATCAGACCAAAGCGATTCAAGTAACCCATAAGCTCAAGAAGGTTGTCTTTGGATTAGAGCCGACAGCGAATTACCACAAGCCGCTTGGAGAGCATCTAATCCGATGTGCAAAGATGGTGGTTTTGGTTTCCGGAGTGTCTGTCAAACGCAACAGAGGACTTTTGGACGGAAGATGGGACAAACATGACGATAAAGACGCCGCCAATGTTGCCGACTTGATATCCCAGGGCAAGTGCCAGTTTTATGAATACCCGGTCATGGGGATTCGGGATCTTCGTGATCTGCTGATGCTCAAACGTAAACTTCGGAAGCAGGAGCACGGTTACCAGGTTCGGATACGCAATCAGCTAATCGCCCAGTTTTTTCCGGAATTAGACCGTTATAGCGGATATGCGGAGACCGAAGCCATTGTCCGCTGGTGCTTGGACCCTTCGGAAATAGCGGGACTTGAAAATGACCAGTTTGAAACCATCGTATCATCCGGCAAACAAACCTTGGCGAAGAAAAAGCGTTTAGACGACATTAAGAAGCTGGCGATTGCATCTATTGGATGCCAGATGGGCGAAGGCGCCAATTTTGACGCGAAAATCATGGTGGAGGGATTGCGGTATATCCGGAAAGCGATCAAAGCAACAGAGGATAAAATAGAAGGGACTTGCCAACAGTTCCGGGAATATTCCTGCCTGCTGACCATTCCCGGTTTTGGTCCTGATGTATCATCCAAGGTTTTGGGCGCTTTGGGAAACCCGCATCGGTTTTTCAATCAGAAACAAGTGCTGAAAACAGCAGGGCTGGACCTCAGCGCAAATCGCAGCGGCAAAACATCAAAAAATGCCGTGCCAGTGATTTCCAAGCAGGGAAAAGCGGATTTACGATATGCTTTATATCAGGCGGCCTGGATTGCCACGACCCGGAATAAAAACTTCATGGCGTATTTTGCTGAACAGCTGCAAGGACGGGAGAAAGAAAAAGGCATCAAAACTAAGCGCTGGGTCAAGTTATCGGCCAAGCTTTTGATTATTGCATGGACTCTAATGAAAAAACAGGAGGCTTTCGATATTCGATATTTGAGTCAGGTATAACGAAATATATTTTCCCCTGAAGCGAGCTCGATCAACTGCGTTGAGGCCGATGGACCTCGGGAAAGACAATGAAGAGCCGCTCACTTACTTTAAAATCTGGATAAGGGATGATGGGTGTTGCCGCAAGCTGCGGCAAATACCGGATACTGATAACGATGAGATTTAAAGTGCACTTACGGTGGGCACCAGGGAACTTAAAACATCACGTCTGCCTGTCAGGCCAAGGGCAGACGTGTATCTAAAAAAAGGCCAATACTTTAATTGATGGAAATTATTACTTTTTTAAAATGCAATCTTTTCTCTTGACAGGAATCAAGATAGGATGTCTTTCAAACCCTTTCCGGCTTTAAATACAGGAACCTTCTTTGCGGCTATTTTAATGGCTTTGCCTGTCTGGGGATTCCTGCCGGTGCGGGCTTTTCTCTTGCTAACACGAAATGTACCAAATCCAACAAGTGTAATGGTGTTACCTTTTTTGAGTGCTTTCTGAATTGCTGCAAATGTTGCATCTACTGCTAACCCCGCTTCTTTCTTGCTGCACGTAACTTTTGCCACTTCCTCGATCAAATCGCCTTTGTTCATATAGGGCCTCCTGGTTTTATTTTAACATCGTTTTTTATTTATAAATTATCGTTTGCCATAAATCAATTTGAATAACGCAAAAACTTGCTAGTCAAATTCGTCCACGCTCTCTGGTCAATCCAGGAAATAAAAGAGGATGCTTGGCTTCCCGGATTTATCTTAATCGGGAGAAATTCTTTTTCCGAATTTCTCAATTTCGTTTCTCATATCTTTCAGACCTTTCCCGACCTCTCCAGCCACCACACTCCCTTTCTCCTTCAATTTCAGCGAAAGATCTTTAGACTTTTCCATAGCTTCTTTCGTACTGGTTTCAACTTTCTGCCCGGCCCAGGCAAAGCCATGCTCTAAATACCTGGTGGTTGAATCAAGAGCATCGCCGGCTTTTGTCGTCTCTTTTCTGTTCCATGATTCCACTGATTTGATATGGGCATCCGATGCCAAAGCGAGATAGGCACGTGCAAAGGATTCATCAATTCTTTTTACCGAGGTTACTGTTCCTTTCTTCACATCAGCAGCCAGTTTTTCCAACTCCCGAACCGATGCTGTCAGAGCCTCTTTTCCCTTAACGGATGCCATTGCAGTTTCAGCTTTTATGTATGCTGCGCCCTTTTGAATTTGTTCAGCTGCAGAACTCATGTTTTTCTGCAAGTAATCCTGCTTTGCCTTCTGAAAAGTCTGTTCGATTGAAGATTGTGATTCTGTGCCCGCAACGGCTGTCCACGACAGAATTCCCGTTGCAATCAATGTAAAAACAACAACGACGACAAAATTTAAGCGATACATAATTCATCTCCCTTCTCGACATTGAATGTAAATATAATCTTATATTTCTCTATTTTATACTACGAAATTTAATAAATCAATAAGTAAACTAAATAACCAACTAATTCCATAACCTTCCCAGACCAGTTTGCCATTCATGGTATAAACTCAGAACAGTAAAAATCGGCCTCAATACCGGAATGATTCTAGCCCGATAAAAACTTAAAACAGATAGTCCCGGAAAATTTTTTTATTTAGAAAATCATCAAATATGAACAAATAAAGACTATTAAAAGGTAGCAATTTAAACAGGTTTTTACAATGGGACCAACTTGGTAAGGTGGTTCGATGACGGGAGTCTTTTTATCCTTTAAGGAATTACTTTTTCTTTAAAAGTTGATCGAGACTTTCCAACCCTCTTTTTTTAAGACAGTTCCTAGTTTTGCATCGGCTCGAAAGTCAGGCACAAAATCTTCTCCATATTCTTTTCGCAACGTTCTGACCAACGTATCGCTCCGTTTTTCGCGAATCGTGCCGTCATGGTCTCGCATACGGTTATCGAGACCTTTAGGAAAATGTTTCGCCATGTATTGTCCTCCATCTAAATGAAACAAACTGTTAAATTTCAAATAATGAAATATAATCACCTTTGACCTGCCCCAAATACTTGTACCACATGTTAAGTTAGAATTCTGCCATTTTGATTATTTCCAATTGAAGTGTGGTATCCGAAATCGTTCATGAGTCAAGATAAAAACTTACCCCTTGATTTTGTCGAATTGGGTTTTCTCGCTTGCCTTTGCGTCTTCTAACGAAGTCAGCGTAGTCATCAAATGCCTCACGGGTTGTGTACTTGTAGTTAAATCCCAGTTGCCGCTTGAGCTTATCACTGTCTACCACCCAGGGGTAACGGATCATGTTCAAGGCGGGGTTGGGGAATTCGCTTAGGAACCAAAGGCGCAAGCTCCACGCAATGGCGTTAAAGGAGGACAAAAACTTGTCAGGTAGTGGGATGAGGATACCACCAAGTTTCTTAACCATTTCTGAGAAAGGAATGGTGCCGTCCCCACCTACGTTGAAGACGCCATCTTTCTTGTCACGTAATGCTAGATAGATGATCCGGACAAGATCATCCTCGTGAACGAACTGCATGGGTTCGGTGTGGAAAGGTAGAAAGACGATCTTTTTCCCCAGATAACGCGACAAAGGGTTGTCAAATCCCAGACCAACAACAAAGCATGGACGCAAGATAGTCAGTCTCACGCCGCTACTATTTTTAATCCACTCCGGGATAGCCATTTCGATCTCGCGTTTGTTCTTGCTATAGGTGAAATCGGCGTTGCCACGCAAAGGACTGTCTTCAGTCAGGGGTTTGTCGTTGTCAGGGTGGAAACCATAGGCTGTGGAAGAACTAGTATACAGCACTTGTTCAACTTTGGCGCGCACACAGGCTCTCAGGACGTTACGTGTGCCGCCCACATTGATATCTTCCATAAGCTCTTTATTGTGGATGGGTGGCAGGATATAGGCTGTATGGATCATGGTGTCTATACTATTATCCGTGAGTATATCGTCTATATTGTCACGTACATCGCGTTTGTAAAAGCGGAATTTGGGAATGGATTTTTTCGGAGGTTTGATGTCAAGACCAACGATATTTTCAATCTCATCCTTTTGAGACAGGAACAGTGCTATTTTGTTGCCGATATAACCACTTGCTCCTGTAATACAAACATTGCGCATATACTTCACTCCTATCATTGATTACTGGTTATTCAAGCGCATTAGTTTCCTTCAGCAACACAATCTTAAATCGCATTCCCTATCCATGAAGTTTCCCTTTCACAAACATGTCCGGAATGGCACCATCTGATCTATACTTGACGGAGCACTCCCAATTCACTTAGTCGTAGCTTTTGACGCTTTCTGTCACCTTTTTTCTTTTAAAACCCAATAAGATATGTACCCCATCAGGCAACGTGGCATTACTCTGGTCAAAACAGCATGGGCAAACCAGTTTTGAAAGCCGGGAATGAAGATTAGTTTTCCCCTTTTGAAAGCATTTACTCCCTTGCGGGCGATATCTTCCGGGGAACTGAGGCCGCTAATAAAAAACCACCAGAGTTTTTTGGGAAATCCTTTTCCATGAAGCATCGGCGTATCCGTATAGGAGGGGTTAAGGGTGCAGATTTTAATACCGGAAGATTTGATCTCTTGGCCTACCGCCTCACTGAGGCTCTGCACGAATGCCTTGGTGGCGCCATAAACAGCATGGTGTGCACTGGGCTGAAAAGCCGAGGCGGAAACGACGTTAAGGACTCTACCGGATTTTCTTTTCATTAAATCAGGTAAAAATAACCTCATAAGTTTTGCGTAGGCAATGACATTTACTGAAATCATTTCGATCTGCCCGTCCAGAGGCAGCTCGGCAAAGCCTCCATAAAGCATGACCCCAGCGTTATTGACAAGGATATCGATGCCCTCGCCGGTTTGTACGACCTGTTTATGAAGTAACTCCGGTCCTGAATCCAGAGCGAGGTCAACGGGGAATTTCTTTGTTTTGATATGATATTGATGTTCTAGATAGTCGGCCCAACGACTGAGCTGATCATCTTCACGGGGATGAGAACCGAGAAAGAGATTGGATCCTTCACGGGCAAAACACTCTGCGAGAGCTTTTCCGATGCCAGAGGCGGCGCCGGTAATTAGGATGTTTTTACCTTTTAGTATCAGCATATTTAACCCTTTCATTTATCTGGATTGTTCGCCCCCCCCGGTCTGTCCATCGCCCGGCGACTCCCGGCTTAATGCCGTCGACTCATCCTGTAAGGGGAGTAGACTAGTTTTCAAGATAATAACCCCGCGCCTGCTCAAAGGGAAACAGCGTATGCAATCTTGTCGGGGGCTTACACCTTTTCCAGGATGTGGATGCACATAGCCGCTTCTTCGACGCCGATGTTTCCGCCGCCGTTTTCCGCCAAACCTATCCTTGCTCCTTCAACTTGTCTTTTCCCAGCCTCGTCGCGAAGTTGGGTCACTATCTCCTGTATCTGCGATAAACCTGAAGCCCCGATGGGATGTCCCTTGCATTCCAGACCGCCGCTGGTGTTGATTGGTTTCTTGCCGCCCAGTTTAGTGGCGCCCGATTCAGCAAAGGACCCACCCTCGCCCATGGGACAGAAGCCCATGGACTCTGTCTGGTGAAGCTCACCCCAGGCCGTGGCATCATGCAACTCAGCAAGATCGATGTTTTTGGGTCCAAGACTTGCTGCGTTATATGCCTTTTTGGCAAGCCGTTCGCCGATATCTGGAGCGTCGATGTCACGGTCGCTACCTGTTCCCAGAATGGATGCCAGGATCTTTACCGGTCTTTTGTTCTTCATCTTTTTCAGGTAGCTTTCGGAGCAAACGATCACCGCCGCAGCACCGTCACCCACGGGAGCACACATTGCCCTGGTTAATGGATAGGCCACCGGTTTGTCGGCCAAAACTTCTTCCACAGACATCAACTGCTGGTATTGGGCATGGGGATTAAGGGATGCATGCCAGTGATTCTTGGAGCAGATGACGGCCAACTGATGTTGATTGGAGCCGAAACGGTCCATGTGCCAGCGGGCGCCCATGGCATAGGCGTCCATGAAAACGCTTCTGCCTTCTCCGGGTGGTGTCTGTCCCGCTGGGATAGACACCTTTATCTTTTTGCTGACTTCTTCAAACATCTTCAGTTGATTTTCAAAATTATCCACGTCCATACAGGTGGCGTAGGCACCCAGAGACAATGCCTTGTTGGGATGGGTGATCTTTTCCGAACCCAACGCCAGGGCGACGTCATACATACCGGCGCGGATTCCCGTGTAGGCCATATGGAGCGCCGTGGAGCCGCCGGCGCAGGCGTTTTCCACATTTGTTATTGGAATACTGCCAATGCCGTAACTCCTTAAGACTACTTCACCCCGGATGGAATGCTGATTGGAAAACATGCCCCAGAAGGTATTGGCGAAGAAGGCGGACTGAATATTTTCCTTCTGAATTTGCGCATCCTTTAAAACCAGATCAATGGCCTCGTGCGCCATATCCCTGACGGTTCTGTCCGGATACTTATTGAATCTTATCATCCCTACGCCGATGATATACACATTATCCATTAGCATATTCCTCCTTGAGCAGAGCGGTGCCGATGCCGATGGCCAGAGAATCGTTGGAGCCATCCTCGATCATGGAGGCCCTGGCATCGCGGAAGAGTTTTTCGATCGGATATTCCTTGCTGACGCCGTTACCGCCGAATAACTGCACGGCGTCGTTAGCTACCTCAAAAGCGGCATTCGTGCAGAAAACCTTTGCAGCGACGGAGTAGGGAACGGCGGGCGGGGTGGTGTTCATATTGTAAATCATCGCCGCCCTTGATAATTGTCTGGCAGCTTGAACCTTCGAAAACATGTCGAAGATCTTCTTTTGCACCCACTGGTGATTAGAGATGGTTTTACCGCCCTGTACCCTTTCTTTGCAGTACTGCACGGCTAAATCGTAGGCGGCCTGGGCGACGCCGGTGAAAGAAGGCGCCCATGCAGGCATTGGCCGTTGCCAACGTGATGTCCGTCATCATCTCGTAGCTTTCGGGATCTATAATCATGTCTTCGCCGGGACAGATGGCGTCATCGAAGAATATCTCTCCCTGGGGAAGTTCTCTCTGCCCCATCTTGTCCAGGGGCTTTCCTCTGGAAACTCCCGGCTGTGTCAGGTCTATGAGGCAGATACCGCCGCCGTTCATGCCCTGGGCGCTGTCTATGTTGACGAAGAGGGCGGCATTGGTAGCAATGGGACCATTGGAGACCCAGGCCGCTTTCTGTCCATTGATGATCCAGTCGCCGTTTTTCTTTTTGGCTTTGACCTGCTGAGTGATCTTGGGATCATGGAAGAAAGGCGTGCCCGGCATGAGGATATCGGAACCGTGTTCCGGTTCAGTAATCGCCCAGCAGCTCATGATGCTGGCGTCTTCGCATTCCACAAAGGGGGTGATGAATTTATCTATCAGATGATCATTGGGCACCATGCAGGCGTAAAAGGCCGCAAAAATGCTGACTCCCAGAGAAACGGTGAAACCGGCGCTTCCATAGGCCAGTTCTTCAAAAAAGATATGCACGGACAGGGGATCGAGACCCATGCCACCGTACGCATCGGAAATCAGTGCGGTATGGTACTTGTTCTTATACATCTGTTTCATGCACTTCCAGTAAAGAGAATCTTTTTTTATCACTTCCTCCGGCGATAATTTGTCAAGCTCGATGGACGCCGGCCGCAACACCTCGACGGAAAACTTGTGTACGGATTCTTTCAGGGCAATATGCTCGTCTGTTAAGTCCAGATCTAGATCTCTATAAGCCATTGTTTCCTCCTTTTATAATTGTAAAGCTTCATTGGTTCATTGCGTCCGCAATTTCATTGGCGTGATATTGCGGCTATCTGAAATCCTCGTATTTGTAGATGTCTCCTTCCTTCTTATCGAACATCTCCTTCAAAACCCTTGTCAGCGCCTTTTCGGTGATTGTCTTCGGTATCTCCTTCACCACGTGCAGGTACGAAGGGATGAAATTGCCCTGCAGATCGTTTTTGCATTTCTGGTAGACGGAGGCGGGATCGATAACTTTCCCTTCAAAAGAAGCGACTGCTGCCACTAGGTCGCTTTCACCCGGGGCGCCGGAAGCGGCCGGTATACCATAAACGCAGGCTTCGCTTACATCGGGGTGCTGTCCAATGATGGACTCCACGAACTCGGGCTGGATGAAATCGCCGAAGCGACGCAACTCCGTGCCCATCCTGAAGTCAAAGAAGTACCAGCCGTTTTCGTCCTTGTGGACCATATCGCCCGATCTCAGCCAGCCGCCCTTGGTCTTGTCCTGGGACTCATCGGGCAGTCCCAGGTAATCCACTTTTGTATCTCCACGGATCATGCGGGAAATGAGTTCACCTGTCTGCCCAACCGGAACAAGATTGTCATTTTCATCGACGATCTTGAACTCCATAACGCCGGGGATCGGTTTGCCGAATGATCCCACAGGACCCTGGCCGAGGGGTTTATAGGCAAACCCTCCCTCTACCGCGGCGTACCACTCGAGGATCTGGACGTTAAAACGCTTTTCGAAGCCTTCCCAAATGGCCAGCGGCGTTCCGGCACTGATGACGACCTTGACGGGATTGTCTCCGTCATTGGGTTTCTCCGGCTCGTTGTAGATGCCGGCTGCCATGCCGCCCAGAAGTGAGAAGGATGTGCATCCATACTTGCGGCAGATGTCCCAGATCCTGCTTTTTGTAAATCTCGGACTGAAAACGGCCTTGATCCCCAGACTGAGGGCGGGGAAAAGGGTTACAGCCTGGGCGTTTCCGTGGGTGAGGGAAAGACCGTTGTAAAGGATATCGTCGGATTTGTATTTCCAGACGATACTATTCAGGATGTTAAACAGCCCCGTGCGATTGTTCCTGATCATGACCCCCTTGGGATCTCCGGTGGTGCCGGAGGTGTAAATGATCTGCATGGGGTGGCGCACATCCATGATCTGCTGTTCAACCGGTTTCCAGGTGTCCTTTTCCATCACCTCGTTCAAGGCATGATATTTGGTGGAAACGGTTATATTCTGCCCCGGTTGGTAGGCAACGGTAACGAACCGTAGGGTCGGCACATCGGCAATTACCGCCTCCAAGTCTTCCAGGCATTCGCCGGAAACAATGACTGCCCTAGCTTTGCAGTTGTTGAGGAGGAACTTAAGACGCTCCCCCTTGTTGCGGGGATCCACGGGGACGGCGATGGCGCCTATGGTTATCCCCGCCATCATACCGCAGACGAACTCCGGATGATTTCTCATATAGATGGCGAACGTATCGCCTTTGCCTATCCCTTTGTCAACAAAAAGCCGGGCGATTTTGTTGGAACGCTCATGGATGATGCGATAGGTGAGGATGTCATCACCGTACTCGCCGTTTTCAAAAATGTAGATCTCCTTGTCCGGCGTTTCGTCTGCCCGAATTTCGATCAAATGGGAGGCGATTACCTGATTAAGATGAGCTTTTGATGCCATGATTTAATTTCCTCCCTCTTAAATTTTGAATGTGCCTTCATCTTCCACGGCGCCGATGAATCCCCTAGTGAAGGTAGGAAATTCTTTCTTGAAGGTTTCATCCCAGTGTTCTTTTGTCCAATACTTGTGTCGGTCGAAATAAGGATCATTCTTGGCGGCGCTTACCGACACGCTGACAACCAAATCAACGTCTTCAATCATCTTCAGGGCGAAGGCGCCCATCCCCAAGGTGCTGAATACGCGGCAGTGAAGTCCCAGTTTCCAGGCCATGGAAGCTGCCGCGTTTGTGGCGATGTTGATATTGATGTTTTTAAACTGGCAACTGGGGCCCCACGCAGTCAGCGATTCCACTACTTCGGCCTTGTTCATTTCGGCGCAAGTTTTATAACCGCAGGCGCCACAGTTGTAGTTGAAGTCAGATTTTCTTTTATCCCCCAAGAGAAGGAGTCCACAGGGCTCCTTGATCAGCTCCATGACAAAACGACCGTCACGAGCGGCTAGGGGCGACATATCGGCCAGAGAGTAAGAAAACTCGCCGATTGCGGCCATCTCCTCCTTTCCCAAGGATACTATCTTTACCGTATTTCTGTTATTAAATCTGAAGCTGTTGTGAGCGGCGACAGTCATCAATTCTATGGCCCTGTCCAAGCCGCTTTGCACCAGATCATTCATATCTCGAATTGCCATTTTTTGCCTCCTGATGTTTGTTAATCTATTTAGCTATAGATGGATCTGAACTGTGGCCATAACCTTTTGATGATCCGGTCATTCATACTGCGTTCGTTGATCTCGCCGTACTTCAGCGGAATATCTCGGAAGGGGCTCTTTTCCGTAATGGAGATAGCCACAGCCAAAGCGAAGCCGGTGACATGAGGCAAGATATTCATCCTCATGGCCGTGGCCCCGACGGACCAAAAAACTCCATAGTCGATCCCCAGATTTCGTGCCTGGGAAATAATGCCATCGACGGCATAGGAGATGTTGTTGGCCCGAAAGACACAAAGGGGGCCTTTGAAGGCGATGCCAGTGTCACCTGGGAGTTTTTCCGTTTCTCTCAGAGATTCACAGGTCATCTTACCGCACATATTGCAGTTGATATCGGCCGGATCGGTAACACAACGAAGGGATGTAACCACCAGTACCGCATCGGTGTCGCGTAGCATGGCGGCATCTCTTTTAAAGAAATCCCAGGCCTTGTTTTCACAGGACATACTTTCCATACCCTGACAAAGATCCTCTATTGCACACGGATCATCGATGATATGGATCGTACATTCACCGACGCCTCCCACACGGGGTGTAGTCGTTCCGGAAGCAAGCAGCAACCGCGAGGCGATTCTTACCGCTTCCAGCCTGTCTTGCTCGAATTGTTTCATGCTCTTTTCTATGCTCATAAAATCCTCCCTTTTTTAGTAAAATATTATGATAGGCCATACTTATGGGAGATTTCCGGATAGGCCTCGTAGGCCGGCTTCAAGAGCGGAAGCAGCTTCAACACCTTTGGAAGGGGCCCCTTGGCCTTGATCAAACCCTTGGCCAAGGCAACGGGCATTGATACTTCCTGTAACCAGAATTGATGGCAGGTATCGCCACTCAAGGTCATTTCAATAGTCGGCTTACAATCGGCATCACCGCAGATGACACCTTTATCGGGCGTCAACCAGATGAATCCGCTGGGATCGTTGATTGTAAACTTGATGGTAATGTTGGACTCGACGAATTTAGGTCCTACGGAAGGGTGGTTCATAAGTGTGTTAAAAAGTGTGCCCAAGACTTCATACATTTTTTCGGTATTTGCGAATATTGCCATAATACTTTCCTCCTTCATCTGTGTCTTATTGATGGTTTAGTTAATACAATCCGTTCGCTTCTTCCGCTTTTTAAAACACTATCCCTCCTTCCTTTATTTTTAAGTTATAGATGCATCGTCCTTGATCTGTTATTTTGTTATGCAGTATCTTGTTGCTAAAAAAAGATGGAACTGAAATTCCTGTGCACTGGTTATTAACTTGCTGAGAAGATTTATAGGTAGTGTCGCGTGAGGGAGGGATTTATGCTGAGAGTTGGAAAAGAAAGATGTCATCTTTCTTAGGCCATGGGGAAAAGAAGACTTGAAGTCACAGGAATATAATATGACAAATAGCGGACAGTAACTATTTGTGGCGTATGGAATCACGATATTCTCCCTAGCAAATATTATGTTAACATTGATCCGTTTAGTTATATTTTGTTCCGACTCCCGGTTAATAAACCGTTAATTGCGTCCGTGAATGATGTAATTGCCCATTGCGTTGAATGACTATCCCGGTCAATATACCAGCGAACGGCCAAGCCATGGTATACTGCTGAGATGGCCTTTGCTGTTGCATCGGGATCCGAACAATTGAAAGTTCCCGCATTATTGCCTTCAATAATGGCATTCTTTAGGAGTTCTACCCAATTATTTACCCATTCATGGAATAATGCCCTGTAGCTTTCCTTGTGGCATGCTTCAGCCATAAAGTCGAAGAGGAGCGGGTAGCCGTTCGAAACGTCTGGATCTTTCCAATTATAGAGCCAGCCAAAGGAGAGCAATTTGGAGGGAGGATCGGAACATAGATCAATTATATCTTTACTTCTCTGAAAAATGATGTCAAAGAATTCTTTAAAAACAGCTTCGCAGATATCATCCTTGGATTTGAAGTAGTAGGTAACGCCTCCCTTCGAAAGTCCTGCTGCTTTGGCAATGGACTCGACCGTGATCTTGCTCATTCCTTTGGCCGAAATTTCCCGCAAAGTTGCGTCAATAATCTGACCTCGTCTAATGACTTCTCGTTCCACATTTAATGACATAAAAACCCCCTTCCTCTTCTAAGGAAAAGAAACCGACCAGTCGGATTTTATAATATGCGATGTTTGTTGTCATGTCAAGAAAAATTTGATCATCATATATGTACTTGTATTTATGACGAATATGGTCTAACATAGATACTTGTACCACATGTTAGGGTTCAGCCATTTTTTCAATTGTCAATTCAGATACACCTTTGTTGCTTGACGGCGGTAATTTAAAGAACTGTGTGTTGCCGCTGTTTATTGTAAGATGTAAATTGTGTTTATTACGGATGTATGCCGTGTAAAACGTATGACTAGTCGGTTAAAGTCCGACCATGGAGTTCGGTAGTTCGCCCATGTAGCTAGAGGGAGGTGTTAAGAGCAACCTGAAGCACTAAGTTCTCTGACAAAGGCTCCGTAAGAGAGTCGAGCAAACCTGCGGGTCGCAGCGTAAGCGAACCTAGATGTAGCCTCGAAACACACGATGGAGTTGTCGACCCCGTAATGGAAGGGGGAAGACCGGAGCATCTATCATAACGATAACTACCAGAACCGATAGATGGACTTCCGGGGTAACAGGGGTGACACGCAGGGGCAGCCATACGACAATGAACACGGGAGACCCTTGTCGATGCTCTAAGGAGGGCAACCAGTAAATATAAGGAAACGAAAATTTACCGGGTCGATAAGGGAGTCGGAGTTGCCCATAGTATCGCTTGTATTCCAAGGACAACATAACCTTGGGAGAGGGAAGGGGCAATACCTTCATCATGCTTCTAAAGGAGTGAAGGAAAGGAGATTGTGGTAACGCTATTAACTCTGAATATTTCGAGAACTCAGGTGGAAGCTATACTGGAAGGCCAAGTGAAAGCGAAAGCCTCTGGAAGAAGATGATTGGAAATCCGTATTCGGGAAAACCGAACGTCCGGTTTGATGAGGGGGGGAAAACTGGAGATAGAGCACGCAACTACTACGCCAGTTCTCTACTCTACTGAAAGGAAGTATGTCTTTGAAAAAACCTAATTGCTCACTTACAGGAAGTTATCAATAATGGCAATCCTACTATCATATGCAACTTCCAACATGGGAATGAACTATTTTTTTTGAAATTTTTCGGGGGTCGAATTTGATATAACAATGAAACTTTTGAACGACCGAGGTGCCGCTAGGGAAAATTTTCAAAGGGCCTAATGCGCACGCGTGTGGGGTATATAGATACTCCCCCACCCATATTTTCAAAAAAGGGTCTCCCCACGGTCTCCGGCAAAGCATTCTTTTTACCTGCGATCAGTTGAGGAAGATGTAACTAAATTGTAACCGTCTTAACCTAAGATAAACCAACTTGCCCTGTGTAACCTATAAATATTTAAGGCGTTAAAATTGATGGGAAATCGCCTTTTTGTTAATTACGACTCAAAATCCCCCGTTCGCAAGGACATCTCAGTTCGATTCCGAGCTCCGGCACCAAAATAATCAAGGGTTTGCAAGTCTCAAAAGGGACATGCTAATCCTATTTTTTTGTGACTGTGATAAAATTGTAATAATTGGTTTTTTGACACCATCAATCATTTCAATAGCAGCTCTAAGACTTTCCGGATAATGATGTGCATATCTCTGAACCATTGTCACCTTCTTCCAGCGACCCAATTTCTGGACTCTATAGAGATCCACGCCATTCTGAACCAACCTTGTAGCAAAAGTATGGTACAGATCATGAAATCGGATAAATTTTATTGACAAATATAAATAAATAATATTTAAAACAAAACAAAATATATTATTGATCTTACATATATTCCTTTGGAGTTAGCATCGCTTGTAAGTCGCTTGTAAGTCGCTTGTAAGTCGCTTGTAAGTCAGTGATTTAAGGAGGCATATGGAATATCTTAAATTACTATAGAAAATTCATCAATCGGTTTACCGGCCCCAAATCCACCGCGTAACTTTTTAACTTTTTACTAACTTTCACCTAACCTTCTAAGGAGGAAATGTATGAAAAAGTTAATCATTTTTCTTTGCTTTATTTTTTTAATAGGCGTATTTCCCTTCGTTGCATCTGCTAACACTACCTGCGCGACAAAATATCCAATCGTATTATCTCATGGCATGGGTTACACCGACACTGGAAAGCTCGGCATCGGATACTGGTATAACATACCATCAACGCTGACGGGCCACGGGGCCAATGTGTTTCAATCTAACCAAACGGCGATGGCATCCACCGCAGACCGGGCGGCCCAGTTGAAGACCTATGTGCAGCAAGTCCTCGCCACTACGGGAGCGGCAAAGGTCAACATCATCGGCCATTCCCAGGGAGGACTTGACGCGCGGTGGATGATATCCAACCTTGGCATGGCGCCCTATGTGGCGTCGTTGACCACCGTTTCCTCGCCGAACCGAGGCAGCTCGATAGCTGACGTACTTTTGGGACTTGATGCTGACGTGGGCGGATGGATAAGCGGTCTGGTAACTGAAATATATGACTGGATGTTCGGCGGAGAAGAGAACGCCAAGGCGGGCGCGCAATGGCTGAGCGTGAACTTTATGACCAACACGTTCAATCCTGAAACACCCAATATGTCGGGTGTCTACTATCAGAGCTGGTCAGCGACCATGAATTTTCCCCCCATACTGGACAAAGTACTCTTCAGCGTGACTTGGGCGCTTTTAGAGTGGTATGAGGGCTCCAATGACGGTCTTGTTTCCACATGGTCGGCCCCTTGGGGAACCTATAGAGGCAACCAGGGAGGAACGTGGTATGGCGGCGGCGTATCACATGTGAATATGTGCGACCAGTTCCTAGATTATACGCCGGGCTTCGATGCTAAAGGTTTTTATGTGAGTGTTGTATCAGATCTGAAAGGTAAGGGGTATTAAGCGGGAAAGTATTTGCACGATTTATATAGCATTATAATATGAAGAGCGGTACGAGGAGATGCCGCTCTTCTTTATTTGTGCTTTCGGCGTGAGAGAAGGTGTTTGTTTCATGAAGAGAAATAAGATAATTGCTGTAGCAGGGATAGTACTAGCTGTCATCATCACAGTCACCATTGCAGGCATTATGACGAGGGGAAAAAAGCAAGAGGGGTACGTTTTTGACCGGAACTCAAAAATCAGGATGAAGGACGTCAGGATCTATCTTGGCCAGAGCGAGTTTAAAGCAGATGATGCGAAGGATTATTTCAAAAAGGACGCCATCAATCCCTATACGCTGAAGTATTTCTTTTTCCTGGATGATAAATTCAAAGATTCGAGAAATACTGAAGAGCTCCTCCAGTCGGTGCGGGAGTATCTTGACACAATCATGCCCTCAGACGAAGCCGATAAGCTTTTCGCGGTGTACAAGACCTATGTCTATTACCAGCGTGATGTCCATGACAAGATGACGACATGGGGTAGGCCTTCCACACCAGATGAGGCGATCGACTATCTCCACAAGCTGCAGGACTACCGGCGGAAGGTGTTCGGCGACGAGAATGCCGATGTCCTTTTCGGGCCCAGCGTGATGTTGAGGGAATATCCAATCAGGCGCGGAATGATTACCGGAGATCAGAACTTATACGGCGCGGAAAAGGAGAAAAAACTCGCCGATCTGAAAAAAGACATGTGGGGTGACGAAGCCGATACCATAGATAATGACACCGAACCGCTGGACCGCTACCATGAAAAGTTCAAGATATACCAGAAGGACATGGCCGAAATGACGTCGGATGAGGAACGACAGGCGAAGATTCGGCAGTTCCGGGAAGAGCTTTTCACGCCGGAGCAGGCGCGCCGTCTCGACGAGGTCGACAGGTCTACGGCCGACGAAAAGAAGAACGAGGAAGACTACTTCGCCCAGGAAAACGAGATCAAAAATAACAACAATCTCGATGCCGGCGGGAAGGCGCAAAAGATACGCGATCTGCAGGACCAGATGTTCGGAAGCGAGGCGGAAGCTTTCCGCAGAAGGCAGGTAGTCAAGGATGCGCTTGAACAGCCCATGAAGTGAAGGCACAAATTCGCAACCTTCTCCGCAGCTCCAGTTCCTTGTAACCGGCCATAAATCCGAACTTCGCTTTTTCCGATGAATTACTTATACTGAATTGGTTTTTTTATATCTATACCTTTCATGTTGTTACTGGTTATTTACAGACTTCTTTTAGAATAAAGAAATAACTGAATTAATCTTTTTCATGTCATCAAACTATTCAAAACAAGAAATTTTATGAAATGTTGATATTTCTCTTATAGGGATTTTTTTATTTAACAATTCTTCAGGAGACTTGTCTTTTAAACAATAAGATTGTTCCAAATAAATAAAGACCGGGGACATTTTTGAATTGAATATTTTTGATTCAATCAACATTTCATTAAAAGATTCACAAATTCCTAAAGCTTCTTTAATAAACCCTCTTATCTCTGGAACGGGACTATCTTCTGTAGGACTATTCACTATTTCAATATAACCAATGTAGTTTTTATATTTTTCTACGTCTAAACTCGCTACTGGATTTAAAATAATACTAATATTTTCAAATTCTGAAACTGGAATGACCCCTCTATAAGAAACATGACTTATTCTATTTGACCTAAATGATGTTGATTTATGTTTTTCCAAAAACGTTGTTGATTTATGTTTTTCTAAAATAACAAAATTAATTGGTAAAGGAGCGTTTATAAGTTTATGAAACTCCTTCAACATTTCAAGTGACCATGTTGTCGGGAGTCGTTTTTGGTCATCCTGGGACATGATTTTAATCTTTACCTTTCACTTTAAATCATTTTAAACACTCACATCTTATAGTTATTCTTCCATGTAAGGTTTTACGAGTCATCACACTAAGGTTGCCCTGAAAATTAACGATTTCTGATTGAAATATGCAATAAAAAAGGCAGACATGATGCCTTTGCCTTGCAGCACAATCATCGCCTTTGCCAGCGCTCCAGCTAATTTGCCTATTCCTACAGTCCGCCACCAGGCCAGAGAACAAAAAACGGACTTTTGACTTTCAACCCTTTAAACTTGTCTTCGATTTCATTTCTGATCAGGTCGTCATAGGTCAGAATGACAACATACTCTGCGTAATCGAACATGAGAATCATACGGCTCTGGCTTTCCAGGGCGTGACGCTGCTCGACGGCTGTTTCGAACACCGCCTGGTACTCGGCAAACAGCCACATATGGCGTCTCATCAGTATGAGAGAGTAGATAGCCTGGGGAAGCGGGATATGTTTATTGTAGAAATTCGCGGCATACTTGGAAAAAAGGACATTGGCCTCCTCAAATGGTTTATCTGTATTGAAGAGTTTCCTGTAGTTGCTGAGGAAATTCAGGGCCAGATCTATGGCCTCGTTCTGGGGCATGTTATGAAAAATGGGCGTTTTAGGGTTGATCTTCACATTCTTATACCATTGTTCGGCAATGTCTTGGGCTTTATACTCGATAGTCTCAATCATCTTTGTTATCTGTGTTGTTGTCATGACCTAACTCCTTCCTTTCAGCTATAATGGAGGGGGACACACGGATCCACCGGTTTGCCGCAGTGTCGGCTATGATGCGCTCTTGCCCTTTCGTTTCAGAGCGTCTTCAGCCAACCTCCGTTCTGTGATGTCTTCCAGCGTTTCAACAGCCCCAATGAGCTCTCCCTGAAAATCCCGAATGAGGGCGGCTGTAAACCGGAGCCAGCGCCCACTATCTCCCAGATCGGGAAAGAAATCCGTTGCCTCGTAGGCATCTTCGATGAGATCTGATTTTTGATATTTTCCGGAATACCATTTGGGAACCTTTTCCACGGCACTATCAACGAGCAGGTCGGCAATGCAGGGCCTTGCCTTTTTATAAAAGGCCCGCCATTGTTGATCGGTACCTCTAACATCGGCGGCCTTTACTCTAGTCAGTTTTTCCAATGCCCGGTTCCAATAAAGAATTTTATGGTTTTTGTCGATGACGAAAGCGGCAATTGAAAATCCCTCAAGGATGCTGTGCAGAATCCTTTCGCTGTCGAAGATGATCCGTTCCGTCATTTCTCGTTCCGTAATATCTTCCAGTGTCTCGATACAACCGACGAGGGCGCCACGGGAACTACGGAGGGGCGACACTGTGAACCGTAGCCAGCGCCCTTTGTCTCCTAGGTCGGGGAAAAATCCTTCCGCCTCGTAGGTGTCTTCTAACAGTTTCGATTTGGCAACGCCCCCATACCATTCCGGCATGGTTTCCATGGTCTGATCGACAACCAGATCAGACATGCAGGGCCTCTCACTGGCGTAGAAAGCGCGCCAGTGCTGGTTTGTACCGATTATATCTTTAGTACGAATATTGCTCAATTTTTCCAGAGCGCGATTCCAGTAAATCACGTTGTGATCAAGACCGATAACGAAGGTCGGAATAGGCAACCCTTCGATGATGCTGAAGACCTGCTGCTCGCTTTCGTGCCGCGTAAGTTCTGCGGTCATGCGTTCGGTAATGTCCTCCAGGGTTTCAATCGCACCGACAATATTACCGTCAGCTTGCCGAATCAGCGCGGCCGTGAAGCGCAGCCAGCGCCCCTTTTCGCCGAGATCAGGGAAAAAATCTGTTGCTTCGTAAGCCTCTTCCAGAAGATCTGATTTGCGGTATTTACCGGCATACCATTTGGGAATCCGGTTCTCTGCACCATCGATGAGAAGGTCTGCCATGCAGGGCCTCTCACTGGCGTAGAAAGCGCGCCAGTGCTGGTTGGTATCGATCACCTCGCTCATGGGAATATTCGTCAGACGCTCAAGGGCGCGGTTCCAGTAGAGGATCTTATGATTTGCTCCGATGACAAAGGCGGGGATGGAAAAGCCCTGGACGATGCTGTGAAGCAAATGGGCTGATTCCTTGGATGTATCCGAGATCCCGCGTTTTCCTTTTGAGGCCTTGACGCTTCCGACAGCGTCATTTTTTTCAACCGTTTTTCTTTTCATAAAACCCTCCTTTCATGAAACGCCCGCTTGATCATTTGCACCCCCGGTTTCGACCAGGATATTCTGAGATTCTGACTAGCGCCCGTATGGTGGAACGTCTATCAGACGCCTTGTTTTGTAAGATATCCAACAGTTCAGGCTTTTTTAAGTTTTGTATACTGTCATGATACTGCCTACACATTTTCATTGTCTGCATTCAACCAGCAAACTTCAGTCGCAGATGACCCTACAGTGACCTTCAGGTTATTCAGGTTACACACTTTATTTCTCAAAGTTTGGTCTCAACAAATCAGGATTCGCTTCGCTTTCGATTCCTTCTTTGGGTGAACTGCCGAAATAATTGACTCAATCGCTGCTGCCATTGATATTTTCTCCGTGTTTATTATATATCATAGTATTTGGGATCAGCAATATCGGCATTATAATATTTCCGTACGAATGCTTTGCGGTTATTTTCTGTTTTGACCACATATTGTTCCGCTTCAGCTCTAGTATATCTCTGTCATCCATAAAATATTTAATTCTTAATTCCATAGGAGCAATTATTCTGACCTTGAATGTCTTTTCTCTGCGGCAGAAGAAAATTTGCTCCCCTGCCCACAAGAATTACATTACCAAAAACTCCAATAGACCCTATCACTTTGATAAGATGCTGCAAAAATTCTCCCGGCCATGGACGATTTTCCCCAAACATAGATAAAAGAAGGGTGTCCCGAAACTTTACTTCTTTTTCATCAAGAGATTCGATGACTTTTCTGCTCATCTTGGCGCTGTCGGCAACGTGTTGAATAATCTGGCCGCCTATCAGATCCATACCTAACGCTTTAGACAGCTTTCTTGCAATTTCACTTCCTCCGGCTCCAGGTTCTCTCGAAAGTGTGATTATCGGTCCTCCCTTGAAAATTTTCTATCTTGAGTCCCTGTGTGAAAGCTTGATCCAGCAATTTACGCCATTTAGCCATTTGCTGCTGGACCATCCGGTCCATTATTACTTTTTCATCTGTCTCGTCATCAACAACTTTTGTTTTGATGGACAAATCCCTTGTGTAATCCGGACAATGACTTCCGATCGGGGAGTCTTTTGACAATTTAAACTTTTTTTGACATTCCCTGCGCCAGGCGCATATACCGCAAATGTGCATTTCTACTGCCATAATTATCACCTTCCTTTTTTGTCGACAATAGATGTTCTTTTATTAACTTAATGCCTCAAAACCGGCAACAATATCCAGCAGCTCTTCGGTTATAGTCATCTGACGTGTGCGGTGAAACTGCACGTTCAAATCCTGCATTTGCTCTTCAATATTCTTTTCCGCGTTCTGCATGGAGGCCAGACGGCTGGCATTTTCACTGGCCAGCGATTCGGCAAATGCGCGGTAAAGCGACACGAAAAGATATTCCCTGATAAGCGAGGAAAAAATCTTGTCGCCGTCCATCCGGTAAATGGGCAGTGACTTGGAATCCCATTTCTTTCGGGCGATTTCCTTAAGCCAATCACGGTTCACAGGCAAAAGTTGAACATGGTAAGGATGATAGTTGGCGCCGCTAATATAATCGTTATAGAACAGCATAAAATGATCAACATTTTGACGGAAATGCCACTCTTCAATAACCATGATGATTTCTTGAACCAGCGGCGTTATACCCGCTGTAGAACTGGGCGTGGCCATTAATTCATCTACAGGCTGTCCTGCATCTTCCACATAATCCGCTACCCGCGCGCCAACGGCAAGCACCTTACGGTTTTCTTTTTTCACGCCGGCTGCTTTGATATAATCCAGCGCATAAACTGAAATCTGCTCATTGAGCTGTCCGCATAGGCCCTGATCGGAACCGAAAATTATCGCTCCCATTCGCTTAACGGCCATGTTTTTACTCCTCGTCATCGCGCCCATGCGTTCCTTAAGCACAATTTGCAGTCCCATCTCTACAGTCCGGTTGTAATCTTCGAGAGATTCCACGGCCTTTTGATATTGACGGATGCTCACGGCGGCCAGGGCCTTCATCGTTTTGACCACCGATAACAAATCGCCAGCGCTCTTAATTCTTCTTTTCAGGGACTCCGTTGTCTGCATTTGCTTCCTCAGCCTCTTCAAACGGCGCAATGGCCGGTTTGATTTTATTTATAATGCTGTCACGATCCGACATTTCCAGTTTTTTGCCCTCTTCAATACGCCCGCATAATTCCGGCAATTGTTCGTTGACGGTTTGCAGAAGGTGCTCTTCCACTTCGCGTATCTTATCGATCGGAACATTATCCAGAGCGCCGCCTGTTACGGAAAGCAGGCTGGCAATCTGCTCTGAGGCGCGCAAAGGCTTGTACTGTCCCTGTTTGAGAATTTCGCGCACGCGCCAGCCTCTCTCCAATATCCGCTTCGTGCTTTCATCAAGCCTCGTGCCGAAACGGGAGAAGGATTCCAGCTCTTCAAATTGCGAATAGGACAAGCGCAGATCGCCTGCCACGGAACGATAAGCGGGCAATTGCGTTTTGCCGCCAACGCGGGAAACTGATTTTCCAACATCAACCGCCGGCAGAATACCTTTGCTGAAAAGAACCGGCGAAAGATAAATCTGCCCGTCTGTTATGGAAATCAGATTGGTCGGAATGTAAGACGACATGTCCTGCGCTTCCGTTTCGGTAATGGGCAGGGACGTCAACGATCCGCCGCCCAATTCCGGCCGCATATGCGTGGAACGCTCCAACAGACGCGAGTGAATATAAAATATATCGCCGGGGAAAGCTTCGCGTCCCGGTGGCCGCCGCAAAAGCAACGACACTTCCCTGTAAGCACGGGCATGCGATGTCAGATCATCATAGATAATCAGCACATCACGTCCTTGCTCAACAAAATATTCTCCCATGCTCGTAGCAGCGTAAGGCGCGATAAACTGCAGGCCCGGCGTGTCTTCTCCCGTGGCCACGACGACAATACACGATCCCATAACGCCATGATCCCGGAGTTCGGCAATCACCCTGGCCACGTCGGCGCTTTTCTTGCCGACGGCGCAATAAATGGAGATAATCCCCGTTTCTTTCTGATTGATGATTGTATCAACGGCAATGGCTGTTTTACCGGTCATCCTGTCGCCTAAAATGAGTTCGCGCTGACCGCGCCCTACGGGAATGAGTGCGTCAATCACCTTAATGCCGGTCTGCAGGGGCACTACTACCGGAGCGCGATCCATAACCGCCGGCGCTGGTCTTTCCACCGGAAGGCGCATTACAGTATTGACTTCGCCCAAACCGTCCAGCGGACGCCCGAGGGGATCGACCACCCGTCCTAAAAGCCCATCCCCCACCGGCACATCCAGCACGCGCTTAGTGCGGTGCACTTCTGACCCCACCTGCAGATTTTCACTGGGGTCCAGAAGAATCACTCCGATTTCCGTCGGATCAATATTAAACACCAGCCCCATATAGTTTCCCGTAAAACGAACCAGCTCCTCCGCGCGGATATGCGGCAGGCCTCCGACCCTGGCAATATCCCTTCCCACAAAATTGACCGTACCTATTTCGTATTGTCGCAGTTCAGGATTCTGCTCGTCCAGAACTTTTTCCATAGTATCAAACGTATCGTCCAGGAAAGTCTTTAATTCCTTATTTTCCAGTTGGCTGGATTCTTGATTCATTCTTTGCCTCCTGATATTATTATCCCACGTCGCTTCATTCCATTCGTTTTACCACGGCGCTACGCGCCTGGTATAATTCGTCCAGCAAGCTTCAGTGCACTCTGTTTCTGAAGCTTGGGTCTCATTATCAGCGAGTGTCATTATCATCATGCCGCGTGCGCCTCTTTCTGGAGCGTCTCAGTCAAACTTTCCACCAGCGTCTCTAGATACTCATTGAGACTCCAAGCGATCTTATGCCCATTCACCCGCATTTCAATGCCCGACACAATATCCGGTTGTTCCAGATAACGGATCGTAAAACCATTGGTGATCTGCTTTTTCAGGACTTCCTCAATTTGCGTCTGCCTCGGGGTGGAAATACCGAAAGCGCTCTGAATAGTCACCCGATTGCCACCCCCGCTGATTGCTTTGCGCATCTGAACGCTTTTTTCCTCATCGAGCGCCTGGACGCGCCGGAGAAATTCATCGACAATTCTCTCCTCCAGATCGGCATCCGCCAGATCTCTGAGTGCCTTGCGCGCCGTGGCGTATAATTGCTGGGCCGCGCGTTGGCGCAGATCATAGAAAAAGGCGTCTTTTTCGCGTACCAGCATATCCTGCCAACGTGTTTTGACCGCATCGACTTCTACACGGACTTTCTCCATCAGTTCCTTACGCTTAGCGTCAGCCGCCATCGTCGCCTCGTTGAGCATCTGCTCTTTGGTTTCGCTGAGCATTTGATTGCGCTTTTCGTAAAGCTCAGCGGCCTCGTTGGCTTTGACTTTCAACTCCTCGGCTTCGGCAAACCGCGCGGCAATCTTTGCTTCCCTGTCATCCATCGCCTTGATAATCCGCCCGTAAAGAAAACGTTTCAGCAAGTACATGAGCAACAGGAAATTAAAGATTTGGCAAAACAAAACAAACCAGTCGATATGCATGGATTATCTCCCTCACTTAATAACGTACCCCAGAAAGGATTGGCGAAATATCAAGAATCATCGAAATAACAAAGCAATAAATGGCAATGGATTCAATCATGGCCAATCCGACAAATAATGTTCGGGTTAGAGAATTCCTTTCATCCGGTTGCTGAGCAATGGCAGACAGAGCCTGGGCAATGGCCTGTCCCATACCCAAGCCAGGTACCAATTGAACCTATACCCATAGCCAAACCCGCACCGATAATAGAGGCCATCGCGACCAAACTTACACTGTCCATAAATACTCCTCCTTTAGTCAAATTTTTCAGGCTGGAAAGCCTTCTTCTTTTACTTCTTTTGGATAATCATCCTCAGCGCTGAGCGCTGAAGCTATATAAACCATGGAAAGAATAGCAAAAATATAGGCCTGAATCACGCCTATCAAAAGCCCCAGTATCTGCATAATGACGGGGAACAACAGGGGCGTAACGGCCAGCAGAATCCCGATCACCTTTTCATGACTCATAATGTTGCCGAAAAGTCGTACTGTCAGAGCAAGCGTCCTGGAGAGTTCCCCCATGACATGGAACGGGAAAAAGATGAAAGTGGGTTGAAAATATTCCTTGAGATAATGGCCAACGCCGTTGCGTGATATGCCATAGAAGGGAACGGCGATAAAAACGCAGGTGGCCAGTGCCGCTGTCGTAGTAATAGAGGAAGTAGGAGCGACGAATCCCGGGCACAATCACAAGAACATTGGAGACGCAAATGAAAAGAAAAAGCGTCCCGATCAAAGGGATATAGCTATCCGCACCTCTTTTCGTCATCTCCCTTATTTCACCCCGGATGATGGAAATAACAACTTCCAGAAAATGCTGCCAACGGGATACGTTCATCTCCGAGGAAAGATTGCGCGTTACCAGCCAGGAACCGACCACCAGGATTGCCATCACCAGCCATGTATAAAGAATCGTCACATTGAGGGTAATAAAACCCCAACTCCAGATGATGACCTGGTCCGGACTGATCTGATTGAGAGATACAACTTCCATATTGAATCTCCATGCGGCAGACTTTATATCCGCTCGAGGTTATTTAGTTAACCGTTTCCACCGCGTTTTGCGGCCCTAATCGATATGTCAAAATCTTTCTTATAATAATAAATCCCAGCATGGCCGCGGCCAAACGCTCCCAGTGACCAGTGTCCATAATCAAATAAAATCCCACCATCACTACCGCCATCCGTAAAATTAAACTTCCGAGCAGCAGGCGCGCGGGACTTTTCGCGGACGGCAACTGCTGCAACGTATGCAATAGCGCGGTAAAATAAACTGCTCCAAGGGCCAGACCGGCGGTAAAAGCCGCGATCAGGGTAAGTAACATTGTTGTGTCAAGACTTTTGTTCATCATCTTCATCTTCCTCAATAATTTTACTGCGTACTTTTCTCACCCAGTAGGCGGCATTCAGGCAACCGACAAGCACACCCACAATTAAAAACATCAATGCCCATGAATACTGACTAGGCCAGGCGCGGTCAATCCACAGACCAATTGCAATAAATACCAGCGTTGGAATTGCCACTGCCCATCCGACAATACCCATCATGCCCAGGCCGAACCAGACAGTCTCACCTTTATGACGCAGCCCCCTCTGGCGCAGTGCCTCTTTTCTGGCTACCTGTTCGGTAAAATGATCCGCCATTTGCCGGCGGCGCTTACTGGGCGTTCGTCTTATTTCAACCATGTTTTATACTCCTTACTTCAACTCTACAAAACGTCTGATAAGACTCGCTTCCAGCCTCGCCGAAGCGGAGCGGACCAGTTTCTCCCGTTCATCCAAAACATCATATTGCTGGACAACGACCTGTTTTAGTTTCCCCAGATCGGGTGCCCGCACGGCATTGCGAGTTGATACAAGAACGTCCGATCCTTTTTTTACCAGCGTGCCCACATCCATGGCCAATAATTCCTGCCCTCCGCTGATCGGCTCATACGTGAAGATGCCTGGAGAGAGGGTGGCCACAAAATCAATATGATTAGGCATGAGACAGAAAGAACCGTTTTCCGCCTCGGCGATAATTTTTTTTACTTCCTGTTTCATCATTACTTCCGCCGGCAATAGAATTTTAAGCATCATGGGAAATCTTCGCCTCATCAATTGAGCCAATCATATAAAGCGCGCGTTCGGGATACTCGGCAAACTCATCGTTGAGTATCCGTTCGCAACCGATTAGCGTTTCTTCACGCGATACCATCTTGCCTGCTGTTCCTGTAAACTGCTCAGTCACAAAGAAAGGCTGGGTAAAAAATCTCTCCAGTCTACGGGCACGAAACACCGTGCGCTGATCCTCGCGGGAAAGCTCGGAAATTCCCAGCATCGCGATAATATCTTTGAGATCTTCATAGACCGCCAGAGTTTTGCGTATTTCCTGCGCAATTTTATAATGACGTTCGCCGGCAATGTTCGGCATCAGCATCTTGGAGCCGGACTGAAGCAGGTCAATTGCCGGATATAAACCTTCGCTGGCGCGCTTGCGCGAAAGAGCGATGGTCGCTGATAGATGGCCGAAGGTATGCACGGCGGAAGGATCGGTAAAATCATCAGCGGGAACATAGACGGCTTGAATTGATGTGATTGCGCCGGTTTTGGTATTACAGATACGCTCTTCAAGTTCAGCCAGCTCCGTGGCCAGAGTCGGCTGATAGCCGAGACGCGAAGGCAGTTGCCCCAGAAGTCCGGATACTTCCATGCCGGCCTGAATGAAACGGAAAATATTGTCAATCATGAGCAGAACATCCTGTTTGGAGTCGTCTCGAAAATACTCGGCCATCGTCAGGGCGGCGTGTCCGACACGAAATCTTGCCCCCGGTGGTTCATTCATCTGACCGAAGACCATTACCGTATTGCCCAGAACTCCGCTTTCTTCCATTTCGCGGTAAAGTTCCTCGCCTTCACGGCAGCGCTCACCAATACCGCAAAAGATACTCATGCCTTCATGGTGGCTGACAGTATTATGGATCATTTCCGTAATGAGCACCGTCTTGCCAACGCCCGCTCCACCGAAAAGGCCTGCTTTGCCTCCTCTTTCCAGCGGCGCCAGGACATCAATAGCCTTAATTCCCGTTTCGAAAATCTCCGACACGGTAGATTGATCCCGCAGGGGAATCGGCTCCCGATGAATGGAACGCAATTCGGCCCCTTCGATCTGTGCTTTTTTATCAATGGTCTGTCCGAAGACATTGAAAACCCTTCCTAAAAGTTCCTTGCCCACGGGAACCTCAAAGGGCTTGCCTGTATCGATTACCGTTGAACCTCTGGCTAGACCCTGGGTGGGCGTCAGGGCAACACCCCGAACAGTATTGTTGTCGAGTTGAGTGAAAACCTCGATGATTACCTGTCCATTATCGCCCGCCTTTAGAACATTGCGAATCGAAGGCGCTGTAGGAAAGCTGACATCAACGACACTGCTGCGAACGGACAAAACTTTTCCTTGATTGATTTGCTCACTCTCCACGTTCATCTCCTCTTCCTATCGAATTTATGCTGTAAAATATTAATACAGTTCTTCCACTTTTTTTATACCTTCCATTAACCAGCCTACAACACAGCCAATTACAACAAACATAAGCGCTCGGACAACATCGCCTAAGATGGGCATCCCCGTCAAGAAAAGTGCATGACTGGTTATAATCATAACTCCAAGAAAAATGGCTGCAAAGATGCCTTTTTTACCCCACCAGATCGCGGCTAAAATGACCGGGATATAGAAAAGATGAGTGAAAAGCTCTTCTGTTTTAAGGGTTGCATGATAATGATAGGTGAGTATACAGGCGACAAGAAGGAAGACCGTCATCAACCCGACTTTATAGGTGCTACCTTTACCACCTATTTGTCCCTTTATCATCAGTGTTTTAATAGCACCAAGCCTTCTCTCCACACTACCAATGATCAATTCCTGATATTTTTCTATGACCTGGTAGGATACATAATCGAACAGGAGAATTGTTCGGTTCAGACTTTCCACCGCCTGCTGTTTTTCCAGAGCAGTAACGAAAGTCCCCTGAAATTCCGCGTAAAGCCAGAGATGTCGTCTCATTAAAATCAGCGCGTAAATAGCCTCATGCAGGGGTATCTTTTTCCTGTAGAAATCCTCGGCGTACTTCCAGGAAAAAGTTTTGGCCTCCTCATAGGAGTTTTCAGCCAGAGACATTCGACGAAAAAGCTTGTAAAAATCGATTCCCTGCTCAATCACCATGTCTTTCGGCAGAGAGTGATACGAGGGCGTTCTGTCATGCTTCATCACATCTGCAGCCCATTGTTTGGCAATACCTTCAGCCTTGCTTTCTATAAGTTCAATAAGTTTTGCGGCATAAGCTGGCATTCTTTCATCCCTTTTTCCATAGAGCTACCATGATTAAAAACCTCACTTAAGTGAATCCGTCCCGTCACTCACTGCGTATTTTTTATCGCCAACAATTCCAGTTTCATTAATTTCCAGAATTTTTTGGCAACAACATAAATAATGTAGTCGAACATAAGAATTGTCCGGCTGAGACTTCCTATGGCTTGCCGGTGTTCTACCTCTGCATTAAACATGGCTTGAAATTCCGCGTATAACCACATATGCCTTCTCATCAGAATCAGGGCATACAACGCTTCATGCAGGGGAATTCCCTCTCTGTATCTTTCCTCCGCATACTTTTCGAAAATCTCTTCCGCCTGTTCATACGGTGATTCATGAAAAAACATCATTTGAAAGTTACTGTAAAAATCTTTGGCTTGAAGAATAATTTTGTCCTCAGAGGCCTCATGATAGGTATAAGTTTTTGCGTTAGTTTTCACATCATTTGCCCATTGTTTGGCAATTGTTTCCGCGTTTTTTTGAGTCAAATCGACAAGTTTTGTAGTAAAAGCTTTCATCGAAACCCTTTCTTCTGAATAATCAGAAAGAGCAATGGCTATGCCATAAAAAAAATTTTGCATTTTAGTTTTCGCTTCTCTTCTCCGCGCGGGCAGCAACGCCCGGCAGGGAACCCCGGCGAATGCTTGGACATGCCGGGGTAATACAGTATTGTTGAATAGTTATGGATTCGCGTTCATATGGAATAGCGCAATTGATAATAAAATAAATTTATAGTCTTTTGCCGGATATTCATGAATTATCAAGAAAGGAAATACGAAATAAACGTCACTGGGAAAGTCGCCTGGAGAAAATTGCGGACATTTGAAAATAACAATACTTTTTAGATATAGGAACTTACCAATTCAGACCTTTATGTCACCTCGAATGACTTAAATGTCGCGTAGACTTGATTCCCACTGGGGATTTATTTTCATGGCGGCAATTTTGCGCTGAAGCTGTCTGACGGTTATTCCAAGAATTTGCGCGACCTTGCCGCGATCGCCATTGGCATTGGTCAAAACATAGACCAGATGCGCTTCATCGTTTTCTTTCAATGTGCATAATTGGCGCGCTAAAGGAGATGGGGCAGTTGACATCATCCCCAGATGACCAGGCAGAATAAGATTGGAGTCGGTTATTAGAACGGCGTTTTCAATAATTTGGGCCAATTCTCGTATGTTGCCGAGGTAAACTCTGCTGTTTAATAAATCCATAGCTTCCGGGCTGAAACCGAGAACATCTTTATTATAATTACTGCATGCCTTGCGCAGAAAATGGGACGCGAGTAAGGGAATATCTCCCAGTCTTTCCCTCAAAGGAGGCAGGTGGATATGGACTGATTTCAGCCGGTAGAACAAATCCAGCCTGAAATTTCCCTCCTGACAGGCCTTTTCAATATTACTGTTGGAAGCTGATATAACTCTTACATCCACCCAGACTGGTTTTGACGCGCCGAGAGGATAGAAAGATTTTTCTTCCAGCACACGAAGCAGTTTTGTTTGCAGGCCGATCGGCATTTCCCCGATCTCGTCAAGGAAAAGAGTTCCGCCGTCCGCCTGTTCAAAATAGCCCCGATGAGGCGTCTCCGCGCCGGTAAACGCTCCTTTAGCGTGACCAAAAAACTGGCTTTCAAACATCGTGGCCGGAATAGCGCTGACATTAACGGCGATGAATGGACCCTGAGACATTGGTCCCGCCTGATGAATGCCTTTGGCTACAAGTTCCTTGCCGGTTCCCGATTCTCCGGTAATCATGATGGGATTACCGCCTCCGGCCATAACCTGGGCATAGGATAGAGTGGAACACATCTGCGGACATTGGGTGATAATCTCAGAAAAGGCATTCGGAATTTTCTTTTTATTATCCCCTGCTGTTGCCGATAAGCCGATGAGCAGACCCCTGTGTTCATAGGCTCTTTTAATGGCTAGAAAAAGGAGATCGTTCTCTACCGGCTTGACAAGATAATCATAAGCGCCCAGACGAATCGCTTTAACCGTGGTGGGAATGTCATCAATAGCCGTAAGAATGATGAATTCGGTATGAGGGCGGTAAGGTCTTGCGGATTCCAGAACCTGCAAGCCATCGACTTCCGGCATAAGCAGATCAAGAAGCACAATATCAAAATCCGTTTCTTTAATTTTGGAAATGGCATCCCTGCCGTTATTACAGATATCCACGCTCCTGATGCCCCGCCATTTTAGCAGACGCTTCACCGAATTCAGGGCTACTTCTTCATCATCAACAATCAGGATTCTCATAATCTCTGTCTTCCTATTTCACTAATTATGTTTTGCAATTGTAACATACTAAAAGGTTTTTTTAGAAGATAATCCGATTTGCCGGCCATCCTTCCTTCTTGTTTCCCGGACATGGGGTCGGATGAGTAAAGAATTACGGGCAGAAGAGGAAAACGTTCTTTGATTTTCTTCGTGAGTTCCCATCCGTTCATTGCCGGCAGTTTGATTTCCGAAATAAAAATATCCACCTCCGGATGCGCCTCAAGATAGGCAGTGACATCTTCGGAGGTATCATTAGAACCGCAGCACCAATCAATAACATCAACAAAACTCATTTTAATTTCATTGAGATAAGAGGCATCGCTATCACAGCAAAGTATGGCTGGATGAATACTTATTTGTTTTTTAGCGTCTAAAGGAAGGTAGATGGAAAACCGACTGCCAATATCGGGACGGGAAGTAACTCCTATTATTCCCCGATGCTCTTTGATTAATCCATAAGAGATGGAAAGCCCCAAGCCCGTTCCTTCCCGATCCCGGCGAGTCGTAAAGAAAGGCTCAAAAATATGATCCAGCACTTCTTTTTTCATACCGATGCCGTTATCTTCAATTTCGATCAGAAGGGAGTTCAATCTTTCAATATTTCTGGCGGTGATGATTATTCTTCCTTTTCTATCGGGCGTAATGGATTGATGCGCGTTAATCAGCAGATTGGCAATTACCTGCTCGATTTTTTGAAAATGTCCCTGAATGGTGGGCAAACAGCTGTCTATATAAAGGTCGATGCGGGAGACAGTTTTGCGAACCTGAGCGCCTACAATAATTAAAACTCCCTGAATGACTTCCTCAATTTGAATCGGTTTCTTTTGTACTGTTTCATCAACCCGGGCAAATTCTTTTAGTCCCGTAATGACTCGTTTGATGCGTTGGGAAGCTATTTTGAACTCTTCAATAATTTCTTTCATATTTGTGCAGACTTCCACATAACCGATACCCTTATCACCCCAATCCGGATGAGACGCTCCGTCGCTGGCCAGAATCGGTTCTACGGCAGTCCACATTTCCTCCAAAAGAGGAATGTTGTTGGCAATAAAACTAACCGGATTGTTTATTTCGTGGGCGACTCCCGTGACAACTTCACCCAGTGCTTTTAATTTGTGGGATTGGATCATCTGCTGCATACGGAATTCCCCCTCCTGACGAACTCTCCTGTCTTCAGTTATATCCTGCCAGGCGCCGACCATATATCTTCGGGAACGATTGCCCGGCCTGATCAGGTGGCGATGATCGGAAAACCAGCGATAAGAACCGTCGGCCGCCTGAAAACGATACTCGAACTGGTAAGTTCCTTTGTGCGTGGCCGATTTCAACTCTTTGAGTATCTCTTTTTGTTCGTCAGGATGGATGTGCTCCTGCCAAAAGGCCGGATCTTCCGTGAATTGGGCGGGGGTGTATCCGGTAATTTCTTTGATGCGGTTGCTGACAAAAGTGATTGTTAAATTTTCATCGGCGTTACAGGTATAGGAAACAATGGGAAGGAACTCGAGGATAAGGGACAAATGATCTGTAGTTTCTTTCAGGGCTTTGTTGGTTTTCGCCAATTTATGCGTGCGTTCTCTTACTTTAATTTCCAGCTCTTCATGAGCTTTCAATAACGCCTCTTCCGCCCTTTTTGCCTGAGTTATATCTTCAAGTGTTTCTACTGCTCCAACAACGGCCCCTTTGGAGTTTCGGATAACGGCGGCGGTAAAGCGCAGCCATCGTCCCTTTTTCCCAAGTTCAGGAAAGAAATCGGTAGCCTCATAGGCGCCGGCAATCAATTTTGATTTAATGAATTTACCGGCATACCAATGGGGTATCTCTTTTTGAAATCCATCGACAAGCAAATCGGCAATGGAGGGCCTTTCGCTTTTATAAAATGCCCGCCATTGCTGTCCGGTGCCTACCACCTCTTCGGACTTGATTCCGCTGAGTTCTTCCAGAGCTTTATTCCAGTAGATAATCAGATGGTCCTTCCCTATTATAAACGCGGGAATGGGAGAGCTTCCAATAATGCTTTGCAGGGATTGCTGGCCGTTACTGAAAACTTCCCGCACCCATATATTTTCGCTGTACTTGGGTTTTTTCTTTTTATCTTTGTGTTGGATATTTTTATCTTTCATATTCTTTTACCCGAAAGAGTTAAATGTAATCTTGCCTGGACAATTTTATAAAAAAACCTGTAACTCCGAAAGAGCCGGTTCCTGCGGGGAAAATAATCTTACATAAGAAATTTTTTTATACCATTTCGATTTCAAAGGATAACGCAGCGGCAAGAAGGAGGCGACGAGGCGTATTTTACATACGTTGAGGAAGCCGACGACGCAGCCAACAAAGTTAGCCAAAGAAAGCGAAATGGTATGAGTTAACTATATTGAAGAAAGCGCTCGTATGTCAAGGAAATATTGGCGCCACCAGATGCTATCTACATGTGGTTTACCTCCGGCATATCATTTTTGATTTGCCAGAGACCAGACAGCGTCCACGGCCTGATTGATTTCCTCGACCGTATTGAAGTAACTGAAACTGAAGCGCACGGTACCTACCGGGAATGTGCCGATGGTTTTATGAGCGGACGGTGCACAGTGGATGCCGGACCGGGACATAATGCCGAACCGTTCATCCAGTTCCAGCGCTGCTTTTGCCGGATCTATGCCCCGGATGTTGAAGGAGACAACAGCTATCCGCCTGGATGCGTCCTTAAGGCCGTAAATCGTGACGCCGTCAACAACTCCGATACCCTGTAAAAAAAGTCCTGTCAGATTTTTTTCATGAGCTCTGATAGTGTTTAATCCCTGGGACAGGATAAAGTCGATGCCAGCCGTCAACCCGGCATAACCGGACGTATTCGGTGTTCCCGATTCAAATTTATCCGGCATGAAATTGGGCTGTTCCTCGTACTCCGAACGGCTGCCCGTGCCGCCTCTCATCAGGGAAGAGATAACCTGCTCAAGATCCTTGCGGATATACAGTCCTCCCGTCCCTTGAGGACCGAATAAGGATTTGTGTCCTGTAAAGGCCAGCAGGTCGATATCCATTGCTCCGATATCAATAGGAAGCGCCCCCGCCGTTTGGGCAGCATCTACACAGAAGACAAGGCCGTGCTCTCGGGCGATTCTGCCAATATCGGCCACGGAAATGATCGTCCCCGTGACATTGGAGGCGTGGATTAGGAAAATGGCCTTCGTATTTTTCTTGATGGCCGGTACAACAGCGCCTGGATCGAGTTCTCCCGTGGCAGAACAGGGAATAACCGTCAGTTCAACGCCGCTTGCCTCCATAGCCCGCAGTGGCCGCATGACGGAGTTGTGCTCCATGGACGAGGTGATCACATGGTCGCCGGATTTCAAAAGACCAAAGACGGCAATGTTCAAGGCCTCCGTGGCATTCTTCGTCAGGACGATCCGCAGAGGGTCATCAATGCCCAAGAGTCCGGCCAAAGCCTCACGGGCGTTGAAGATGACGCGGCCTGCATCGATAGACAGGCTGTGTCCCGAACGCCCGGGGCTGCCGCCCGTTTCCCGCAGGCATGAATCAACTGCGCGGACTGTTGCTTCCGGCTTCGGCCACGATGTGGCAGCATTGTCGAAATAGAGAATGTTTCTGTTCCTTTTTTTGTTTTTTCTCATTGATTGAAATTTATTATTCGTACTGCTCAAATTTGCTGTTTACAGTAAGAAGCAAATCCTGCTTACACCTTGTTTGCAGACCACCCTCAGTAGCAATTTGAGTAATAAGGGCAGAAACATTTGATAGCTTTAGGAAAAAAAGCGACGGAAGATTTTACTCGCTATTCTTATTCAACTTTTCGACAATTTTATGTAGCGATATATTATCATTGATATCCAGTATGTTATTGACATTTTCGTCGCTGGGTTCGGATAAGCTGACGATTGGCCATGATGCCTTTCTCCTTTCGCGTTGTGCCTCATGCTTCACCTGTGGTTCGTCAGTCAACTGCGACTGATAAAAATTATCCGGCGACAATTCTGCCGATGGGCGAAAGATTTTGCCATAGGGGGTGAAGTCGGAGCGGGTATTCAGATAGTGTGTCAAATAACGTTCGGACAGGAACATACCCTCGTTTTTAGAAGTATCTATAGCGTTGTTGATCTGGTTAATTTTGTTTTCGCGAATAATGTTCTTGATGGCTTGGGTGCCGTGAACAATGGTCAGAATGGGGACGCGTTGTCCGGCTTTTTCCAGGTGCACCAGTTGCTGAACAGTGATCCAGGCCAGCGTGGACGCTATCTGGTTGCGCACTTCGTTTTGGGCCTCTATGGGAACGGCATTGCACATGCGGTAGATGGCCTCTTCCGGATTAGATGCATTCATCGTGGCAATGACCAAGTGTCCCGACTCCGCGGCATTGAGAGCGAGCTGCATAGTTTCTCCTTCGCGCAGTTCGCCTACAACGATAACATCGGCATCTTCGCGCAGCACATCGATGAGCCCCTGTTTAAAAGAAGGCGTATGGGGGCCGAGTTCACGCTGCTCGATGAATGATTTTCTCGATTGAAAGCGGTACTCGACTGGGTCTTCAATCGTGACAATATGTGCCTGACGAGATTTGTTGATGTCGTTGTCTTACCTTCCCCTGTGCCGCCGCAGATGAGAACCAGGCCAAACTTGATCTTGGAAATATCATGGAGTGAGGGGTGAAGATTGAGCTCCTCGATTGTCGGTATATGACCAGGAAGAATCCGAACCGCTATACTTATTCCACGAACCGTGGTGAAAACGTTGACCCGGAGACGGGCATTGCTGGTGGAAATGGAAACATCAACAGATTTTTTTTGCCGCAGTATTTCCAGTTGCAGGGGTGTCAGAAGCTTTTTGGTCAGATCATCGACTTCCTGATGGGTCCACTTCAGGGAACCGTGAAATTGAATATCACCCTGTTTCCTTGACACAACGAGATGTTCGCCGGTGATATGGATATCCGATATACTCTCTTTGATTGCGGTATCGATAATACTTTCAAACCGTTTCATACCCCCCATACCCCCCCTTTATTCGATTATTAATCCCGCGGCTTGGGAATGTTCCGTAACTCGCGGAAGGTCGTGTTATCCTCTGCTTCGCTGGATAATTCGACCTTCAAGCTTCAGCGTGTGATCTTCAGTTTATGCACTTTGTTTCTGAAGCTTGGGTCTCATTATTGCAGGGAGCCTCCGGCTCCTTCCGGAGGGAACTCCCTGGAAGGAAAAAATATACTTCCAGCCTGAAAAAAGCAACAAATATTAGCATCATCGCAAATAATTGGACATTATGCTGAAAGGAAGCGTGGTCATGTCATTTTCCCCTTTTCGCTTGGACGGACGTTTCTCTATAAAAACATTGCGCAAATTTTGCCTACAATGTCAGTGTGGAGATCATTTTGCCGTATTTGATAAGGCATTGTTTTCTTGCAGGGAAAATATAGAAAAGTTCCGTTTGTATGTCAATTGTTTTTAAGTAATCATTGCCTGTTGAAATATCGCATAAATGAAAAAAACAGAGACGCTCTCTTACAGGAAGAAGCAAATACTTGACTCGTGCGCCCATCAGATTATCGAGACCTTTGCACAACTAGCGATAGTTTTCAATTATATTCTCCTAATAATTCTCCGGTTAAAAAGCAGTTATTCAAAGCTAATATATTGATATTATTGTATAAATATCTTGACAAACAGTTGCGTTTCAGGCATAATTCCTTCAAATAAAACTTCTTGGAGGAACTATGAGCTTCAAAAAAATGAAAACCAACTTCACCTTCACCGATATATCGCTCTTTGCTTCCATGGAAAAGAACCGGGCTATTAAAAGAATGGAACAGATCAACGCCACTGTCGACTGGTCCAGAATTGAAAGCCTCCTCATGAGAAAATATCCCGTCGGTAAAAGCTTTGAAGGAAACGACGCCTATCCACCTCTTATCCTTATGAAGTGCCTTCTTCTTCAGCAATGGTTCAAGATCGATTCCGACCCGGAACTGGAAACTCAAATCAACGACAGGACTTCTTTCAAAACGTTCCTGGGACTTTCCCTTGACGATACATCTCCCGATCATTCTACATTCTCCAGGTTCAGGGGCCGATTTTCTATAGATACTATGCGCATGATCAACCATGAACTCCTTTTACAATTTGCCGCCAAGGGCTTGACAATCAACGAGGGCATAGCCATTGATGCCCGTCTGGTGCAATCTGCTTCCCATCCACTCAGCAATGAAATACTTCAAAAAGAAAAAGCAAAGAGTAAAACGCCTCAAGGAAAAGTTGATAAGAACGGCAACGCGCTTAAATTCTCCCGCGATCTGGAATCGGACTGGACAGTCAAAAATGATGTCGCCCATTACGGAATTAAGGAACATGCTTCCGTGGATGTTAAACATGGTTTTGTTCTGTCCACGGAGATGACTCCTGCTTCTCATCATGATAGTCCTTATCTTCCTCTTTGCGTTGCCGGTAGTTGTCACACGAAAGAACCTATTAAAAAAGTTTATGCGGATAAAGGGTATTTTGGAAAGCCGAATCGAGAGTTTCTCTCCATGAACAGTATTGAAGACGGCATTATGCGTAAAGCGACAACAGGCGCCGAACTTACGGAATATGAAAAAGAGCGTAACAAAGCTATTTCTAAAGTACGGTATATCGTTGAACAGTATTTCGGATTAAGCCATTTATACAACAAGGCATATCGGGCAAGGTTCCCGAAGTTGATTAAAAATGCGCTTGATGCTCTCTTCCGGCAGATGGCGTTCAATCTTTCCCGGGCTTCCAGAATATTAAAAACGGCGTAACATAGGAAGGCGTACATCCAATACACGGGAAAACCAGTAATCCGGGACGAATGAGGTTGCATATGGGGGTAAAATGAACTCTTCATAAACATAAGTGACAGCACTTAATCGATGAAAATGGTGCTGTGAATACAAAAAGAATTAATAAATTGATCAAAAATATTACCTCTACCAAAGTGTCTCGTTGTTCAAAGCTCTCTTATCCTTCCGGTACAGAGAAGAAAACCAATTGAGTTAAAAATCACGTGGATGAACTCCAAAGCAAGCGGTTGCGTATCATATATAGTCTCACTTAGCTTCGCACGTGGGATAATTCGGCTAACGCTTCAAACTTCACTTCATTCGTTTTCAGCGAGTCTCATTAAATTGGAGTTTCACAATAAGGCCGGGCTCAGAATCGAACTGATCAGCACAACATTTTATTGTTGGCCCGACGGGGTTGAGGCCCGCGGCCGGCGCCAGCCGACTCGCCCGGTCAAACCTTTATATTTATAAACTAAATTAATCTGCTAACTCCCTGATTTCTTCTATTTCCACTTTATTCAAAATAGCGGCTTCAATTTTACTTTGGATTGGCGGTTCAAAGCGCAGGCATATCCCGCAATCCGCACTGATGTGTTTAGGCACGGGAATCAGTTTATGCGGCAGGCCTTTCTTTTTGAGAATTTTTTCCGCCTTCAGAACATAACTCACCGCTTTAAACAGCATTACAAAATATCGGGGCTGTTCTTTCATGGCACAAGTAACCGTCCCGCGCGGCTCATGATTCCCGCGATGTCATACATATTGGAAACAACACCGACGCTTAATTTTTCTTTTGCTTCAAAATAATTCAGGCAAGTGCCGCAAACGAGCATTTCCACACCGGCAGAGGCCAGTTCTTTCAAATCATCCAGAACTTCGGATTCCTGTATAGCGAGCTTGACGCCGGTGTTATAGAAAATCATGATATCCGGTTTTTCGGCCTGCAAGGCGATTGTGTGAAGAAATGACCTGATCAGAACATAACCCAATTCATCATTACCGCTGCCCATTTTGTCCGCGGAAATGACAATCACGAAAGGACCGGACTGCGCAGACGTCGCGCCACACGATGGGTTGAGCTCCTCTTTTACCTTAACTGCACCCGCCTTCCGTGTCAGATTGATTTCATAAGTGCTGTCGCTTTTCTTTTCAGTTTTAACATCGCATCCTGATTTCATTCCCAGGCGTTTTACATTTTCCAGGGCGGTATCGTTATCGACGATCACTCTGACCTGTTCATGAGATTCCAAAGCCTGTTTAGCCAAGACAACCGGCTGCGGACAGGCCAGCCCTGTGGCGTTGACAATTTTCACTTCACTCATTGAAATACCTCCACTTACTTACTCCTGTAGTTAAATCGCTTCGATAATGTTTTTGAATTGTTAGGTACTCATGACTTTTTGCGTAACATAAATTTTTCTTATCTACAAACAATAGTTATAAATTTTTGAATTTTTAAGAAAAGCCTTGAACCTCTTTGCATATATAAAAGTTGAAACTGCAGCAAAAGAAGAATATAAACTTCTTTTGAAACCTTATGAATTTAACGGCAAATAAAATTATGTTTAAAGACGCGGCAACCGTGATTTTAATCCGGCCATCAAAATCGGGGGACTGGGAAATATTTTTAGCGCGGCGTCATCAAAAGCAGGCCTTCATGGCCGGGGCATATGTGTTTCCCGGCGGTCAATTGGAAGAGACCGACAACGATCCACAACTCGAAAATTATATCAAGACCGCGGATGTCATTGATCCATGCCGGTTACTGCAGGATAGGAGCTTGCCCAGAGAAAAAGCGCTGGGATTTTTTATCGCCGCCATCAGGGAAACTTTCGAAGAGGCGGGTATTCTTTTAGGTGGCAAAACTACCGGAAACTTTGTTTCGTTCCATGACGAAAAAGTTCTTAAAAGATTCAATGACTACCGGCGTGAGCTTAATTCTTCCCAAATTACACTGGAGGAAATTGCCCGAAAAGAAAATATTTTTTTATTCCCCGACATTCTTATCCCTTACTCCCACTGGATTACGCCGGATTTTGAACAAAAGAGATTTAACACCCGCTTTTTTCTGGCCAAGTTGCCGCCCGGCCAAACGCCTTTAGCCGATGCAATGGAACTCACGGAATCTCTCTGGGTAACGCCGCAAAAGGCGTTGGAAATGCATCGTCAGAAAGAAATTATCTTAATGCCTCCCACTTTAAAAACTATAGAAGAGTTGTCCGCCTTTAGAAATATTGACGATCTTTTCTCCGCGGCTAAAACAAAAATAATCTATCCCATTCTGCCGCAATTAACAGGCAATAGTCTCAAGTTACCGCATGATCCCGAATACAGTATTGATGCTTATAAAAGGCCGGTTAATTTAAGCGAGCCTTCCCGGATATTAGTTGAAAACGGCGTGTGGAAAACAGCTTTCTACAATCCCCGTTATGAGTCATAGTATTAACTCATTATTTTGTTGCGCCTAGGGATCGGTATATTTACAGTAATCCAAAAGAGACTCAACCGGGATAATTCGGCTAACAAATTTCAATTCACTACGTTTTTGAAATTTGAGTCTCATTAACAAGCCCCGAACCTTATTATCTAAAGTCCGGGGCTGATTACTTTCACAAGAAGGTCCCCATTAAAATTTTACTTTTGGCGCTACCTTCGCTGCTTCCTCGACTTTAAAAAATGAAGCCTCTTCATAACCATACATTCCGGCAAGCAAATTGGCCGGGAATGATTTTATCGCCTGATTATAATCTTTTACCGCTTCGTTGTATCTCATTCTCTCCACAGCGATTCTGTTTTCCGTCCCTGCCAGCTCATCCTGCAGGTGCATAAAATTCTGATTGGATTTCAGATCAGGATACTTTTCTACAACCACCATCAATCTGCTCAAAGCGCCGGACAATTGGTTATTAGCCGCGATCTTATCAGGAACATTTCCGGCACCGCCGACTTTAGCGCGGGCGTTGGTCACTTCCACCATGACATCTTTTTCCTGCTTGGCGTAACCTTTTACCGTTTCCACCAGATTGGGAATCAAATCGAAACGCCGCTGCAATTGATTTTCCACCTGCGCCCACGAAGTTTTAACTGCCTGATCCAAATTGACAAATTTATTTTTGTTGCCCACGAAAAAAGAATAAGCGGCGATAGCCAGAAAAACAATTACTGCCAGCACAATGATTAAAGTTTTCTTTTTTGAATCCATTTTTTCCTCCTGCATATTTTAAATTTATAATGAGACTTAATTTTTACAATCCCGCATAACTGCGGAAGAAGTAAAAATTCTTAGTCGAATTATCCCTATACCAAAGTGTGTCGGGATAATTTATAAAGCATCAACTATGTTGCAAAGCTTTTCGACTTCGCGCAAATATTTTTTGAAGACACCCGCTACTTCTTCGCCGGAGAGTTTATCCACGCCTTCTTTAATGTCGGCACAAGAGAAGAATACTTCCGCGTCAACCGCAAAAAGCTTGGCCACTTCTTTTATTGTATCGCGTCTCTTATGCGGCGCCGATTCCTGCTTTAAATAAAGCAGAGCATTGAATATGGAAATAAAAGCCGTAAATGACCGGCTGATCAGTTGTTTCAATTGCCGCGGGTTCCCTTCCGTTTCCAGATAACCCTGGCGAAGCAAAATCAGTTTCCCTTTCAGTTCCTTTTCAATTTGCAGACGTAAATCTTCCGGCTTAAAATTCAATTGTTCCAAAACATTTTCGCCATAAATTAAAATGTGGCGGTTTTTCATATTCAAAAACTCTATCGGATAACAATCCAGAGAAGACTCAATAAATGCCTTTGTCATAACCAGAGGTACGGCCACACGGCACTTTTTCCAATGTTTAACCGTGGCCAAAGAATCTTCCAGCCTGTTGATCGCCTCCGGGGTCAAGACAACGAGCAGGTTAATGTCCGATTTGCCTTTTACATAAGAGCCACCAGCAGCGCTCCCGTAAAGAATAAGAGAGATCAGCTCCTTGCCGAATACTTTCTGATAGTCTTGAGTTAAAGGAACAAAAACATCTTCTGGTTTATCTGGTATTTTTGCCATTTTACACACCCGATTAATTTATTGTAATGAGTCCCAAGTTTCAGAAGCGAAGCACGTAACCTGAAGGTCATCTTCGACTGAAACTTGCTGGTCGTAATGAGACTCAAACTTTAAAAGCGAATAACCTAAAGGTCACTATAGGCGCATTAAAGTTTGTTAGTCGAATTATCCAATAGCCAAAGGCTATTGGAAATTATCCCACGTGCGAAGCTAAGTGGGACTATATATAATACCCAGCAGCTTGCTTTGTGGTTCATACCCGTGATTAGTAATCTCCACCGGCCCCGCCGCCGCCGCTACCACCGCCGCCAAAACCGCCAAAGCCGCCGCCGAAACCACCGCCGCCACCGCCACCACCACGGCCGCCACTCAAGAACAAAAGCAATATCCAGGGAAGCATTGATCTTCCTGTTCTTGTGCCTAAAAGCAAGGCAGCCGCAATGAAGAAAAATATTAATCCAAAAACGTTAATGCCTTTTTGCTGGGCGCGGGCATTTGTCCGGTATGGTGCGGGCGATCCGCTCAGCTGAACACCGGCATCTTTGGCAATAATAGAACTAAATGCGGACACTGTGTCATAAAAAGCATCACCATAATTACCTGCTTGGAGTTGCGGCTTTAGATACTTGTCTCTGATTTCACCGACCAAACCATCCGGCAATATACCCTCTACACCGTAACCGGTTTCAATCCAATATTTTTTTTCTTTAACAGTTAAAAAAATTAAAAGACCTTTGTCCTCGCCCTTTTTCCCGATACCCCACGCTTTATAAAGTCCATTAGCATAGAGACTGGTTTCTTCTCCTTCTCCGATAGTAGGGACAGTTACCACAACAACCGCCGTGCCTGTTTTTTGTAAAACTTCACGCGACAAAGCTTCTATTTTAACGGCGTTATCCTGATCAATGACATTGGCAAAATCATTGACTGCGCCGCGCGGCGAAGGATACTTCTCGGCTGCAAATATGGTATTGGCTATCTGCGCCACTAATAGCGCGATAGCCAGAACCAGTATTATTTTAACTCTATTGCTAAAAGAATTATTTTTCACAAAATACCATTATATGAAAGATATGATTTTGCCTAAAAAGTGTCATCACAAACCAACCCAGATCGCTACCGTCGAACATAAGCATCATTCCGAATTTAGCAAGATACAAAACAGCTTTTTTTGCGCAGAATAAAATAGTGCCTGCAACGATTAATATTGTAGGGACTATCGCGTAAAGATTACCAACTGTCAAGCGGCAAATATGAACTGTAAAATTGGCCTTGCTTAAGCAAAAAATAGATATTAAAGAAATATCGAAACCTTTTTAAGCAATACCATTTTTAAATCAAAGATGATATTGAGGCGGCTAAGCGGAGGCAATGAGGCGTATTTTATACGTGTGACCTTCAGGTTATGCGTTGAGGAAGCCGACAACGACGCCAACAAAAATAGCGTTTTGATTTAGAATTGGTAAAACTTATGCCCTTAAAAATAATTTTAATTCATCCGCCGATTGTCAAATGTTCAGAACCGCCTGCGGGCATCGCCAAATTATACGCCTGTCTAAACGCAAATGGCATTCACTACGAAATTATTGATGCCAATCTGGAAGGCATCCTCTACCTTCTGCAACATCCTTCAAATAACAATACAACAACTGATAGATGGACAACGCGCGCCGTAAAAAATCTGAAACACAATCTTGTTGCTCTGCAGGACATCGCTACCTACCAAAGCCCAAGCCGCTACCAGCGGGTAGTTATGGATATTAACCATCTTTTAAATGTGGCGGGAAAATCACGGCGTGTTGATCTATCGCTTGCCGATTATCACGATCAATGCCTATCTCCGGTAAAAAGCGCCGACTTAATATCCGCGGCCGGAAAACCGCAAGCCAATCCTTTCTATCCTTATTTTCAATATCGCCTGATGAACGCGCTGGAAGACGACCCGGATTTTATCGGTTTTTCTTTAAACTATCTCAGTCAGGCGCTCTGTACTTTTGCCATGATCGGCTTTATCAAACAAATTCAGCCGCGGCAAAAAATTATTTTAGGCGGATCACTTATTACTTCATGGGTTAAACTCGGCGTGCACAATGATATTTTCAAGGGATTTGTAGATGAAATGGTCGCAGGCGCCGGAGAACAAAAATTATTAGAGCTTCTGGAAGTTAAAGACGGCAAGACCTTCTGCCCACCCGATTACAATGGTTTTCCGATTGATCAATATTTATCGCCCGGTCCGATCCTGCCGTACAGCAGCGCGCACGGCTGCTACTGGCACAAATGCGCTTTTTGCCCGGAAAAAGCGGAAGGCAATGCTTATTTGCCGCTGGGGGTTTCTCAAGTCACGGAAGAACTGCAAGTTTTGACCCGGCAGATGAATCCTTCACTGATTCATATTCTGGATAGCTCTATTTCTCCGTCACTGCTCGGCGCTTTGGCACAAAAGCCGCCGGGCGCGCCTTGGTATGGTTTTACCCGGATTACTCAACATTTATCTGATGAAGATTTTTGTTTATCCTTAAAACGTAGCGGCTGTGCCATGCTCAAACTGGGAATTGAATCCGGCAATCAGGAAGTGCTTGATCAATTAAACAAAGGAATTGATTTGCCGACAGCTTCAGCAGTATTAAAAACGCTGAAAAGAGCAGGCATTGCAACTTATTGTTATTTTCTTTTCGGCACACCGCCGGAAACACAGGAATCGGCGGCAAAGACACTGGATTTCGTTTGTCAGCATCATGACTGCATCGACTTTTTAAATCTGGCGATTTTTAATTTACCTGCCCGGAGCATTGAGGCGCAAAGCCTGGCGACGCGTGACTTTTATGAAGGCGATTTGTCTTTGTACAAAAACTTTCAGCACACCGCAGGCTGGCAGAGGCCTGCCGTGCGCAATTTTTTAGAGAAAACTTTTAAAAAGCATCCGGCGGTAGCTCCAATACTCAAACGCACGCCAGAATTTTTCACCTCCAACCATGCACCGTTTTTTGTTAACAACAAGCAATACTATTATGATTAAAACATTTGACTGCGTCTACTTATCAATATTTTTTGGATTGAAATTTAATTGAGGGTTTCCATTTGAATTGTGGCATCCGACATCAATGACGCCTTTATCCGGCGGAGAAGCAGAGAATTAAAGTTAACGATTTATGCAATGTCTTAAAAAAAACCACTTGAAGGGGCGTCTGCGCCCTTTAGAAAATGTTTTTTATTTAAGTCATAACCGACGTATTTCATTATTTTATACAGTTTATCTTTTCTTCGCCTTGGAGGGATGAATTTTTAAAAAGTTTAATTGACAATAGATGTAAAGCTATTTCTTACTTCCTGAAATCCTTATTTTTCAAATCTGCAATTTTATGCTAGGTTACAAACAGTAATCGTTGGTATTGGGTCTATTAGCAAGGATACATATAAACTTTCATTGCATAAATCCGCTATTGGGATGCTCAGATGGTGTAACGCAAGTTTTTATGCCTGACGCACGTTACGTGCATACCAGTGCCGCCCCAACCAACGGTGATGATGCCATGCAAGAGTGGGCAGAAGACCTCTGTTGCGTAGCCAGTAACGATTGGGGATTTCTTCGGTAGTCGCTTGTGCGCCCAACGAAACCTCTGCACAAACGATTCCTTCGCCTTGTTTGGCACTACGATGCGCCAGCACATGGCCGTTCGCATCCACAATAGCCGCGTTACCCTCAAAAAAACCCCGGTATTTGATGATCGGCAACCCCGGCATTGGGCACTCAATCTCGCCGCAATGCGCGGCATGGATGACCGGCGCACCGATGAGACGGGCACTATCCTGTATGGCGGCAAGGGCGTTGCGAATGTTTTCCGGCTCCCAGAGTCTCTGGAGCCAGCCAGGGTAATTGGTGGGTATGCTCCACCAGCACGAACCGCCCATGATCACATCCACCTGATTGCGGAGCCGACGTGCGGTCATCGTGCGCATGAACTCCCAACAGACGGCCGCGCCGATACGCGTGTTGTCGTAGGTCCCGAGCATACCGCTGTCGATCGGGTCACTGCCTTCATAGAAATAATTTTCCCACATCGTAGGAAGGTCTTTGTCGTGCTTGCCAACAAGAGTGCCGTTCGCATAACACAAGTAGCGGTTGCGTACACTGCCATCGGAAAGCCTGCATAAGAATGAGCCTCCCAACACCACTTGATGCTTTGCGGAAAAGTCACGCAAGAAACTTGCCGCCGTGCCGTCAGTGGTCTGAATGGCTTCGACAATGCTCGGATTCCAACTGACTCCCGTAGTGAAGAACTCCGGCAACGCGATCCAGCGCGCGCCCTCATGGACCACCAGTAATGATAAACGCTGACAGCTGGCGATATTCGCGGTTGAATCCCCTACTTTTGTGGCAAGTTGAATTGCGGCTACTTTAGTTTGTTTTTTCATGGTTCTCCTCAGGGTGTCCCCGGATTTAAGAGTTTAAGCTGACATTCCCCATATCAAAATCATTAGGGCTAGTATCCCCCTACATAATTTGACCTGCACCAAATAGTTGTACCACATATTAAGTTAGAGTTCAGCCACTTTTTATTTCTCAATTCAGGTACGCCTCTGGCGCTGGAGAGCGGTAATTCAAAGAACTGTGCGGCTTGAACGTGTTGTTTTCCATGCGCCATTTTTCAATCAGCGTCTTCGCTTCTTTCAAGGTATAAAAGATCTTGGTTTGGAAATTGAAATTTTATTTCTTCCTTATAGTAAGCTGAAGTCCACAGTTCTTTTATTTTTAATTTTATGCTAGGTTACAAACAGTATTCCTTAATTCCAAAAACCGAAGAAACTGAGGAATCGACTCTATGGACGATAAAATAGCCGGATTCAATCATTGCCTTGATTGCGGAGCGTGTTGCATTAATTTTCGAGTATCCTTTTATTGGGCAGAAGCGGATGATGTTTTGGAAGGAGGTGTTCCTGTCAGTAAAACTATGAAGGTTGATAATTTTCGTAGAGCTATGTGTTGGACAAGCCCTCAAGAGCGAAGATGCATTGCTCTTTGCGGAGAACCGGGGCGGAAAGTGCAATGCACGATTTATGACCATCGCCCATCCGTCTGCCGGGATTTCGAGCCTTCATGGAAAACCGGACATCACAATCCTACGTGCAATAAGGCGAGAAAGGTCATTGGTCTTGATTCCCTGTCCCCGGCTTCATGGTTGATTTAAACAAAATTCAATTACGTTAGCAAAAATCTTTCTTTCTTCCTGTAAGATTGATTTTCTTATTTTCTCAATTCATACAACGTTTCAAATTGTAATCAACAAAAAGTGGCTGAACTCTAACTTAATATGTGGTACAATTATTTGGGGTAGGTCAATAACCAGAGGAAAAATTATCAATCGACTTAAAACGTAACAATTGAGTCAGGATGAATTAAGGTCAACAGCTAAAGGAGACAATATTTTATGAAAATTATAAAGAATTTGTTTTTCCAGAGTTTACTATTAACATCAGTATTGATTAGTTTCAATGTATACGCCGCTGACCAATCAATTTGTAGTACTGATTCAAAAGTTGTTCTTTATGACGACGGGTCACTAAAAGCTTGCCAACTCAAAGATAATTACGATGCGAATAACATTACATGTAAAAATGGTGGCCCTATAAGTTTTTATAGCAACGGTAAATTAGAATCTTGTATGCTTAATGCAGAGGTTACCATATCCAAGAGTATATGCAAAGCAGATGCTCTGATTTTTTTCTTTATCGATGGTAACTTGAAATCATGCATGAAACAAGAGAACTAATAAGGGATCGAGAAAATCCAGATTTTGAAAGAATTAAATATTCTCGTTAATTACTATTCAATGGAATATGAGCAACAGGAAGGACAAAGGGGTCTCTCCTTTGCTCATAATCGATTTCGGATGCCACCTTTTAAATGGTAATCCTCAACTCTGACAACCGCTCTCTACTGAAACTTTGTAGATACAATCTTTAATTTTTAAAGTTCGGATAAAATATTTTTAGTCGAATTTTATTTCTTACTTCCTGCAAGTGAGTATTTAGGATTTTTCATGGACATGCTTTCTTTTAATCTGTAGCAAACACAATTCACGCCCTACGACAAGCATCGACACCACATCCCTTATTTTGCAGTCACAATCATCTTGACACGCAAAATCATTCTTCGTATACTCCCATCGTGAAAAAGCAATCCCTTATCAAAAAATCAAAAAAATACATGGATAATAAGGAGTTGATTCAGGCACGCAACAAGGTCGCCGAGATGGAAGCTCTGGAAGCATCGATCTTGGAGGCCATACCCCACGCCGTCATCGGTCTTCAGGATCGACGGATTATCTTTGTCAACGATGGCGTAAAGACCGTATTTGGCTGGACGTCCAATGAACTGATCGGCCGGACTACCCGTCTGCTGTATCGAACTGAAAAGGACTACATAAGAATAGCCGGTCAGCTTTATTCCATTCTGGAGAAGCAACCCATCGCCAGCATGGAGTTTCCCTGCCTGCGCAAGGACGGTATGGAGATCGAATGCATGATCCGCGCCGCTCGAATCGGCAAGCAATTGAAAGAGAGGCGGGTGGTCATCACCTATGAAAATATTACTGACAGGAAGCGGGCCGCATGCGAACTGGAACTGTCTCGACATCAACTGCGCCAATTATCGGCGCATCTTCAATCAATCCGCGAAAAGGAAAGAACCCGCATCGCCCGTGAGCTTCACGATGAGTTGGGACAGCTACTGACGGCGTTGAATACGGATCTCATCCTGCTGAAAAACAAGATCCCCGCGGAACAGAAGATCCTATCGGACAGAGTGGAGAGTATGTCTTCCCTCGTCGATCTGTCCATGCAGACCGTTAAAAGGATTTATATGGGGTTGCGGCCCGGCATGCTAGATCATCTCGGACTGACGGCGGCCATCGCCTGGCAGGCCGATGAGTTTTCCAGGCGGACAGGCATTACGTGCAACGTATCCTTCAACCCGGAAGATATGGCTATCGATCCGGATCTGACTACGACCATATTTCGTATTTTCCAGGAAACACTTACAAACGTGCAGCGTCACGCCAAAGCCACGAAAGTGACTGTTCGCCTGAAGGCAACGGATGACCACCTCAAATTTATTGTCAAGGATAACGGAAAGGGCATAGCGGACCATCAGTTGAGAAAGCCAGATTCGTTCGGTCTGCTGGGTATTCAGGAACGAGTCTATCATTGGGGCGGCCGGGAGGCCATCGTCGGAAAAATCGGTAAAGGCACTACCATAACGATCAACATTCCTTTGCGGAAGACAGGAGAAACATTATGACAGAAAAAAAGATCAGAATTCTCATTGCTGACGACCATCCCATTGTCCGCGCCGGATTCAAACAGGTTCTTTCGGAAACACCGGATCTGGTTGTCGCGGATGAAGCGGGAAACGGACAGGAAGTACTCGAGCACCTCAAAAAGAAAAAATACGATGTCGTGCTCCTGGATATATCCATGCCCGGGAAAAACGGCCTGGAAATTCTCAAGGAGTTGAAAACGGACTATCCCAAACTTCCCGTTCTCATTCTCAGCATTTATCCCGAAGAACAGTACGCCATCAGGGCATTGAAGGCCGGTGCCGCAGGTTATCTGACAAAAGAAAGCGCGCCTCACGAACTGATTTCGGCCATTAGGAAAATTTCCGCAGGCGGGCGCTACATCAGCGCATCCCTGGCAGAAAAACTGGCCACCTATCTCAATGTGGACATGACGAAATCTCCCCATGAAACTCTGTCCGATCGGGAACATCAAGTCATGCGGCTGATTGCGTCGGGTAAGACCGTTTCGGAAATTGCCGAGAGCCTAAACCTGAGCGTGAAGACCATCAGCACCTACCGTACCCACATTTTGGAAAAAATGAAGATGAAAAACAACGCTGAAATCACCCTGTACGCAGTCCAGAACAAGCTTGTGGAGTGATCGGCAACTCAACGGCCGATGATTTGACGGTTCGGATCGATTTCATCCCGCAGGATTCTCAATTCCATCGCCGTTGGGGGCTTAGTGGTAAAGATCCTGGGAGCCTTGAGCAATTCGAATTCACAGTTGCTCTGAATGTCGTCGAACGTATAGCCCGGATTGATGGATATGACCCTCATCCATTTGCTTTCCGGTTCGAAATCCATGACGGCCATATTGGTGATGACCCGATAAGGTCCGGTGTCCAGTGGCAATCCCGATTGCGCCCGTGAGTCTCCCCCTTCCAACCATCCCGGTGCTGTAATGAAATCCAGTTTGCTGACCAGCCGTTTTTTTTCCTGTACGGACATGATGATCGTGCGCCAGCACAGGGAAGCAAAGTCGTTTGAACCACCGCTGCCCGGCAGACGAACCGCTGGCTTGAGGTAATCTTTCCCCAGCATGGTGGAGTTTATATTCCCATACATATCGATCTGGGCGCCGCCCAGAATCGCGTAATCAACCATTCCCCGACTACATGTCTGCATGATCTCGAACATGCTGCCGGCCATGACGGCCCGGTGGAAGGTGCGGGAATCACCGACGGAAATCGGCAGTTCGGGAAGAATGGGATCGACACCGCCTGATTCGAACATAATCACCAGATGTGGCGCGAGTGTTTTCTGAGCCAGCAGAGCGGCGGCGCAAGGCGCTCCCGTACCGATTCCAGCTGTGTGGCCATTGCCGAGTTCGCGCGCCGCGACGCATATCATCAGCTCTATGATATTATAATTCTGCATGGTTTTCCTCCTTATGAAGCATCAATTCTTTAGCTCTCAGCTCCTTGATTCTGTCGATGCCGCCGTTGCGTTCGATGTAGGCTGCATGATCGGGACAATCATGGATGTTATGCTTCATAAATGACGTGAAAGCGGTTGAATCTTTCTGCACCGTCAGCCATTCCTTCAGGTGTTTTTCATCTGAATAATACTCATAAGGCATCCCTGTAGGATAAGCCCCGTAGGGAACCTCGCAGACTGCATCAACGAGATAATAGGGAATCACCGTTTTAGCCGGATCGTTCCTGATCTCATCGTTATGGATGAGACGTTCTGTTGTGATAATCAGTTTTTTGCTTGCCCGGGCCAGATCATCGTCGGAAATCAGGATTCCCTGTATCCGGCAGTTTCCATGGATATCCGCCTCATGAACGTGAATGACAGACACATCGGGATATAACGCCGGCTGCAGAGCCAGCGTCTTTTCCGTGAACGGACATGTCATAATTTTGCCCGCCGAATATCGAAATGTATCTGTACCCAGCATGTTTCGCGTCGGGAGAAAAGGTATCCCCATGGCTGCCGCCTTGAGGCGCGCCGCCAGACTGAAGTTGGACCATTCACAAATTTTTACTCGCCCGCTTTCCATGTAAGCCCGGGCGCAAGGGCTCATTCCTCGAGTCTCCAAACCGATGATATAGGCAATGTCCACTCGGTCAAAAACCTCTCCGGCCGCGAGTATCTGGAAATCATGGGTCGAAGTATGCCCTGCAAATCCCATATTTTTCCGTTCCTGGCGCACGATTTCCTGGCAGGCGGCAACTGGAGTGCGATTGGTGCCAAATCCACCGAGAGCCAGATAATCTCCGTCGTGAACGAAGCGCTCTACGGCCTGCCTAAGGCTCATGAGCTTGCCCGCCTTCGTCCGGGATTTCGAATGGAAGTATTTTCGCGCCTCGTCCGGGTCTGGATTCGTAAACAGCGGCCCCAGGCTTTGCACTGCTTTATCCGCAATCATTTTTCTATCTCCTTATGAAAGACTTTGTTTTTTCCTGCTTGCGATTTCATTCCGGATTCCCATTGGGCCTTCGAAGAAAATCCTCTGATCCATGGGCCGCAGATCAGGAGCAATATGGGGCTTAAAATCCATCTGGTCAAGGATATCTTTTTGCAGATCGATCCCTGGTGCCGTCTCAATAAGGGTCATGCCTTCCTTACGTAGTTCGAAAACGGCACGTTCCGTGATGTACATGACCCTTTGACCCATTTCGCGGGCATAATCCCCGCTGAAGGTTATCTGCTCCACGTGTTCGATGAGTTTTTTGTCTCGGCCTTCCCGGACAACAGTCATTTGTCCGTTTTTCACGACAATCTCTGCTCCAACAGTAAGTGTGCCGATGAAGATCACCATCTTGGCGTTCTGGGTAATATTGATGAATCCGCCACATCCGGCCAGCCGCGTGCCAAAACGGCTGACATTTAGATTGCCTTTTTGGTCAGCTTGGGCCATGCCCAGAAAGGCCATATCCAGACCACCTCCATCGTAGAAATCGAACATGTACGGTCCGTCGATAATGGCCTGGGGATTGGACGATGCGCCGAAACTGAGGCCCATGGCGGGTATGCCGCCTATTGGTCCAGATTCGACCGTGAGAGTGAATAGATCGTGCATGTTTTCCTCAGCGGCCACGGCGGCGATGCCGTCGGCCATACCGATGCCCAGATTAATGATCGCCTGGGGAACGAGCTCCATGGCCGCCCGGCGGCTGATGATTTTCCGCGTCGTTAAGGCCATAGGTTCAATTTGCGAGACGGGAACGTACATCTCGCCGGAGTAAGCGGGATTATAGGTTTCAAGAAATGTCTGCCAGTGGTTTTCCGGTTTGGCGATAACGACGGCGTCAACAAAGATGCCCGGAATTTTCACGTCCATGGGCCGGAACCTGCCATTTTCGGAGATTCTTTCCACCTGAGCGATAACAATGCCACCGGAATTCTTAGCGGCCTGCGCCATGGACAACATCTCCAGCGAAGCGCTCTCTTTTTCCATGCAAATGTTTCCCTGTAAATCAGCCGTTGTACCGCGTACCAGGGCAACATTGATCGGGAAAGCTTTGTAAAAAAGCCTTTCCTTGCCGTTAATTTTGATGAGCTCCACCAAATCTTCCGTTGTGCGCGCATTCACCTTCCCGCCGTTAAAACGGGGATCGGCAAACGTCTTGAGTCCCGTATGGGTAATAAAGCCGAGGCGGCCCCCCGCGATTTCCCGAAACAGACAGGAAATAGCGCCCTGGGGAAAGTTGTAAGCCTCAATTTTATTTTCCAACGCCATGCGGCCGAGCTTGGGAGCCAGATTCCAGTATCCCTCAATAACCCGCTTGATCAGGCCTTCATGAGCCAGATGGTTGAGGCCTTTCTCTTTACCGTCTCCCTGTCCGGCAGCCCCGACGATGGTGAGATTTTTTGGACGGCCGGTATCAAGAAAAATCTTTTCCAGTTCCGATGTCAGTTCTTCGGGATGGGCATTGCCCACAAAACCGCCGATAGCCACCGTGTCGCCGTCTCTGATAAGCCTTAATGCGTCCTTAACACTCATAATCTTGCCGGACATACTACTTTCCTCCATAGATGAGTTTTATAAGTTCAAAAAGCTTGTCATCACGCCACTTTACACAATCCTGAAAACTGCGGCCTTTCATCTCTTCCGCGATACCATCGATGAGTTTTTCCTTCATGGGTTCCGTGATGTAATTCCAGGTGGTCAGCTCTTCCCAGATAGCCTTGAAGGTCGTATTGCCGATACCGTCGATGAAGTGGCCTACGCCACCGTCCTCACCGCCGCCGAGATGATAAATCATGTGTGATCCCATGAGAGCATACCGCAGACCGGGGCCGGCATACAGTGCCTTGTCCACGTCTTCGACGCTGGCAACACCATTTTCCACCAAATCGATCGCCTCACGCCAGAGGGCAACAGCCAGTCGGTTGCCGATGAATCCGGGAACTTCCTTTTTTACAAGAACCGGAATTTTTCCCAGATGCTCCATGAATTTGATGCTCGTCTCGACTGTTGCTGGCGATGTGAACTTGCCGGGGACAATTTCTATAAGAGGGATGAGATGGGGTGGATTCCAAGGATGGGTAATGACGCAACGCTCCTTGTACACAACGGCCTGCTGAATCTCCGTCATGCTCAAACCGGAGGAACTGCTGCCAATGATGGCTGTCGGTGGCGCAAAGCGGTCCATTTCTTGGAAGATGGGTTTTTTGATGGCGTAGGTTTCACCGGAACACTCTTCAATGAAGTCCGCATCGCTAACTGCATCGGCGACTTCTGGAACGAATTTGACCCGCTCTAGAGCCTGATCTCGGTCTTGAATAGTCAGTATCCCTTTCCCGACAAAAAAATCGAGATTGGAACAGACCTGCCGGTATCCTTTATCTCTGGTTTCGGGTCGTCTCGAATACCCGGTCACTTCGTACCCCTTCTGGGCAAAGAGAGAAACCCAAGCTGAGCCGATGACACCGGTACCGATGACCGCAACTTTCTTGATTCCGTCCATTTGTATTGACTCCTTTTGCACATGAGGAACGATGAGGGACTGCCATGTTCGGCCCTTCCATCCGAGTTTACATCCGGACTTACGATGCGCCGGATTTCAACCTGATGTCGATGGGGCAATATGTTTCCCTTGTCCCTATGCAATCTGTATTTCGTGATGCGCGGAAGTATGCGCCTATCTGTCCATTATTTGTGGGCAGATGCGTGCATGCCATTTCCCGCAGGCAAATACGTGTTTGTATAATGTCCGTATCCCGCTTGCCTTTTTTTCTGACCGGATAAGCGTTTGCTCCCGGCAGCTCGGATATTTTTGCCTTCCGCCTTCCTGATGACTTGTTCCTGTTTTTCCGCGCCTTCGGATACGTTGCTGTAAGCTCCCCATGGATTAACGTCCGGATTATCTTTACAGGCAGGACAGAAATAGCGGGCGCTCAGGTCTTCGGCGCCGGTGCCCCAAATCTCCAGTTTGCAGCATTCCCCGCATATTACCGTTCCACAATTGTCACATTCCGTTTTCGCTTGCTCTTTTCCGCAAACCGAACAAATTTGTTTCTTGTCTTCTTTCATAATCTTGCTCCTTATGTCATGTCATTATAGGAGACGCACTGTCTCCATTTCTTTTTTCATCTTGTTCGAGAGTAATATAATCCCTATCGCTTTTTTCCACAATCAGTCTGCGTCTGATTCTTTCGTCGGGGAAAAGATGAAACTGCCTTCAGGCAAAAGGCGGGATTGCCATCGGTGTTTGTCTGATGGCGGAAGGTCATCTTTACGGAAACTGCTTGGGGATGTACATGCGGCAGTTTTATATGGAATGAGAATAATGTAAGAAACTTCTAATTAATTGACATCGTCCGCAATATCTCGCTATTCCTATATTTCCTCCGGTGCCTGACAGCAGGCAGACAATTGATGTTCATTATTGCAAATTAGCGAGGCGATTAAATGACAAGCTCTCTGGAGGATGCCTTTAGATACGATAAAAGTTGATTTGAACAGACGTGCGACAGTTGTGGAAATACTATATTCTCTTAAACTATACTTTACTCCAAATTGGTTTTTCAACCTTTCTTTCCATAATCATTAATATCCATCTCATTGCAAATGTGCGGACTTGTACGTAAACTCAGTAAGCACTTCTTCCTGAAACAAATAAATCAATATTGTCAAGTATGCTTTCTTACAGTAGAATAGAAAGTTGGCGTAGTTGCCAAATGGTTCTATCTCCAGCTCCCCCTCATCAAACCGGACGTTCGGTTTTCCCGAATACGGCTTTCCAATCATCTTCTTCCAGAAGCTTTCGCTTTCACTTGGCCTTCCAGTATAGCTTCCACCTGAGTTCTCGAAATATTCAGAGTTAATAGCGTTACCACAATCTCCTTTCCTTCACTCCTTTAGAAGCATGATGAAGGTATTGCCCCTTCCCTCTCCCAAGGTTATGTTGTCCTTGGAATACAAGCGGTACTATGAGCAACTCCGACTCCCTTATCGACCCGGTAAAATTTCGTTCCCTTATATCCACCAGTTGCCGCTTCCACAGCATCGACAAGGGTCTCCCGTGTTCATTGTCGTATGGCTGCTCCTGCGTGTCACCCCTGTTACCCCGGAAGTCCATCTATCGGTTCTGGTAGTTATCGTTATGATAGATGCTCCGGTCTTCCCCCTTCCATTACGGGGTCGACAACTCCATCGTGTGTTTCGAGGCTACATCTAGGTTCGCTCACGCTGCGACCCGCAGGTTTGCTCGACTCTCTTACGGAGCCTTTGTCAGAGAACTTAGTGCTTCAGTTTACCCTTAACACCTCCCTCAAGCTACATGGGCGAACTACCGAACTCCATGGTCGGACTTTAACCGACTAGTCATACGTTTTACACGGCATACATCCGTAATAAACACTATACATGCTCGACAGTAGTCGACACCTCACTCCACGTTTTGTGGCTCGTTCTTCATTGACATACAAATGCGTTTTCCTTATACTCCCTTCTCGGAAAAGTAAGTTCGCACCAATTACAAGGAGCTGCTATGGATCACAGATCATTCTATACATCCCTTTTTGAACCGCGGGCGATTGCGTTTATTGGTGCGTCAACAAATCCCACCAAATGGGGATTTAACATTCTCCATCACCTCATAAAGGGAGGGTACACCGGAAACATATATCCGATAAATCCCCAAGGCGGAATATGGTTTGGCAGGCCAATGTATAAAAGCCTGGCCGAAGCCCCTCGGCCGATTGACTTGGCCATCATAGTCGTTCCTAAAGAAAGAGTTCCGAATACGCTTCGTGAATGCATTGACGCAGACATACATGCCGTCGTGATCATCACAGCAGGATTCGGCGAAACGGACGCAGAGGGGAAGGCTTTGGAACAGGAGGTCCTTTCTATCGCGCACGCCGGAGGCATTCGTATAGTAGGTCCGAACACCATGGGAGTTTACAGCGCATATCCGTCACGCATGCAGGCGGTCATGACCGCTGCGACATTCAAGCAGGGACCCGTTGCCGTGGTATCCCAGAGCGGCAATCTGGGAACCGCCATCTCATACCGTTTTCTCCGTCGTGAGATTGGCATCAGCCGCCTGATCAGCTCTGGCAACGAGGCAGACCTCACGATTGAAGATTACCTGGAATATTTAGAAACGGACGAAAAGACACGGGTTATATGCCTCTATATCGAAGGAGTTCGCCAGGGCCGCCGGTTCATCGAAACGATCCGGCGCATATCATCGGCCAAGCCCGTCATACTTCTCAAGGGAGGCACTGGGACCTGCGGCGCTGACGCGGCCATGTCTCATACCGGAGCAATGGCAGGAAGCTTCGCGGTGTTTCAGTCCATGTGCCACCAGGCCAATGTAATTCTGGTGGATACCATGGATGAGATGGTGGATATCGCCGGGCTCATGTTGTCACAGCCACAGTTCACTGGAAAACGCATCTGTATTGTCACGCTAGGGGGTGGATGGGGCGTGATATCTGCTGACCTGTGTGAGATGTCTGGGTTGGAGATCCCGCCGCTGGATGAGCGTGTGGTTAGCATGCTCGATGCATTCCTGCCAGCATTCTGGAGCAGACGGAACCCGGTCGATCTGGTCGCACCGGGAAGGGTTTCGATGATAACGGATTCTATCGAAATATTGTTGAAATATGCTGATATGGATGCCATTCTTCTTCTTGGCCTGGGGTACATGACCAGCCGCGCAAGAAACTGGATGTCGTCACCTGTTCTCCCGATCGAGTTGATGGAGCAGCCTGCCCGAAAGATGATTGCCGATGAGATGGAACTGCTGAATCTCATCATTCGACAGATAAAGCACTTCAATAAACCCATCTTACCTGTCATTGACCTTGTCGGTTTTGACATGGTTGGTGAAGGCAATATCGTCAAGCATCTGGACTCGATGGGGATCATGGCTTATTCATCCCCGGAACAGGCTATTCGAGCAATGGCAAAGGTTCAGTGTTACTATCAGAAACGGCGTACAAGGGCACTGAAGGAGCAATTCATTCTTCCAGCTTGTAAAGACCACGCTTAATTATATCAAAAAATCTCATTAGAATCTTGTAGTAATAATAAATCTTAGTTATAATTTAACGTAGATAATGAGATGAATAATCTTTTGAGGTGTGTGGTTACAATTAATTTTTCCATGACAACTAGGAAATGATATTACTGCCTATTGAATGTGCGGAGACCATCAGCACAAATTCAATCTTTGAGCGCAGAACTCGAAAGGACTTAAGACATCTTATCCTATGGATACGACCGAAGCCATTCGCCTGAAACCGGATGCAGTCGTCACGTATAATAGGAGGGGAATTACTTACAACAAACTCGGTAAATACCAACTTGCCATCAAAGATTTTAATGAGTCAATAAAACTGCAACCTAATAATGCCATTGCCTATAACAATCGTGGAATTGCTCATTTTAAACATGGTGACAATAAGCTGTGCTGTAATGACCTACAAAAAGCCTGCTCAATGAAATTCTGCAAAGGGTTAGACTTGTTTAAAAGCAGGGGGTATTGTCGTTGATCTTATGGGAGGCTCTAAAACAGATTACAAATTGTAATTCTCAATTCTAGCAACAGCCTACCGTTGTGACTTTGTAGGTGTTAGATGCAATGTTTTCTTAAAAATACTCTTCATCATAAGTATGACAGTTTCTTCATGTACTGTACAAATTGTTAACCTCTACGAAAATAAACTATTTCACGTAATAATCACCAATTTTATTGCTATGGAAACTATGATATGTAAGCACTGATTGGTGTGTTTCTCGGCGATAAAAGGTGAGAATAAAAATTGATCTGACTTGTCCGGAGAAAACTGTCTATTAGACTCAAAATAATTATTGGGGTTTATTATTATGAACAAACCTACCCTTAACTCGGAGCTGAACGGAACACATCTACGGGATTACGAAACTTCAGTGAACTGGCGGGATATCATGAATTATTCAGCAGCGATTGGCGACGCTAATCCACGATATTTTGATGATGAAAGTTCTAATGGAATTATCGCACACCCTCTTTATCCTGTAGCTATCAGCTGGAACATCATAGGCCGGATTCAGGAATTTATTGTTTCAGAAAAATTTCCTACGGAGCTGTTACTTTCTCAAGTGCATTATACAGAGCATCTGGAAATTCATCAGCCGTTATCACCAGGCCTTGAGCTTGTCATTAAAGGTCAAATTGTTGCGATACTGCCACATCGCGCTGGCACTCATGTCATAATCCGCCTTGTTGCCCGGGAAAAAGAAGGAGCCCCGGTATTTACTGAACATATAGGGGCTATGCTACGCGGTGTTGAATGTATCGGTGGCGGCTCCGGTAAGGAATCTCTTCCCATTGTCCAGAATATCAGTGATGCAGTTGATCCCTGCTGGACGAGCACTTTATCAATAGACAAGCTTATGCCATTTGTTTATGATGGCTGTACTGATATTGTTTTCCCCATTCACACTTCAATTAAATTTGCCCGCATGGTAGGCCTTCCGGGTATTATCCTGCAGGGTACCGCAACCCTTGCCCTTGCCGTTACGGAACTTGTTAATAGAGAACTCAACCGAGAACCAACAAGGGTCAAATCAGTTTCCTGCCGTTTCACCGGTATGGTTTTACCCGGTTCGAATATTTCTGTCCGTATGATTGAAAAAAGGAAAAACAATACCGCAACAGACTTGTTGTTCGATGTATGCAACATCGATGGGAAACGAGTTATTAGCAGCGGTTGTCTCTCCGCTGATTAAGGCCAGAAGATACAAAGTACCAGAACAATTCAGGGAGAAATATATGAAGGATGTTATGGTCAAGTTGCCGCTTTTGAACAACTACGTCGAGTACTGGGCACAAAAGGTACCGGATAGAGAAGCCATGATCCAGCACGAAGACGGGAAGATTGTGACGTACGGTAAATTTAAGACGCTCATTGACTTTTTTGCTTTGAAGCTACTTGATATGGGTATAGGCAAAGGTGACCGCGTCGCCACACAGCTTGTACTCATCCCTGAACATATCATTTTCATGTATGCCTGCTTTAAAATAGGAGCCATTATTGCCCCCTTGGATCTTCGCCTTAAGGAAGATGAGGTTGTGCGCGATCTTGGCAAGATAAAACCAAAGGCATTCTTTTTTCTTGGCAAGACCTCTGTCATAGATTTTACAAAAATAGGTGAGGCTGTATGTGACCGTTGTCCATATGTGGAACATCTTGTCCAGTTTACACCTGATCCGAAGCCAGGTGATATAATTCCTGGAGCAATATCAATTACCGAATTGATGAACAAAGGACGTCTCTTATGGCTTAAAATAAAGAATGTTTTTACTCGAAAGCTTGAAAGGGTCTATGCAGAGATAGGCCCCCGCACACCGGCTCTTATCATTTATACCACAGGTACCACCGGTGAACCTAAACCGGCAGTATTGTGTCATGAAAATATTCTCGTGCAAAACGAGATCCTTTCCCGTGGAACAAACCTTTCATCGGATATGCGTGTATTGATCAATCTCCCGCCAAGCCATGTGGGTTGTGTGACTGAGCTTTTCATGACAACAACTTATCGCGGAGGCACATCAGTTTTTCTTCGCGTCTTTGATGTTGCACTTACCTTGGAGGCCATTGAGAAATGGAGTATTAATGCTCTCGGCCAGATTCCAACACAGTTTCGGATGCTATGGGCTCATAAAAACTATGCTAAATATAATTTGGGAAGCCTTAAATTTGTTGCTTATGCCGGGTCTGCAGTCGACGTTGAATTTCTTAAAAAGCTGTCCAAAATGGCGCCACGTTTTGGCACTGGCATCGGTATGACAGAGAATGCGGGATTTGCCACATTCACACCTGAGGGTATATCCCTTGAAGAGATGGCTGGTCAGGTCGGGCAGGCCTATCCGGACCTTGCTCCGGTTACTATCCGCAGTCCGATGAAAGAGGACGGTTCAGCAGGAGAAGAGCTACCAGTTGGTGAAGTAGGGGAAATATGCTATCATCCTCCCATCGTTTTTCTGGGTTATTTTAATCAACCTGAGGAAACCTCCAAGGCGATTTCAAAAGAGGGAATCCTGTACACGGGGGACCTCGGATATTTCAAGGAGATGGGAAGCTATCGTGCACTCTACCTTTCCGGACGGCGAAAGTTCGTGATAAAACAGAAAGGCTACAATGTATTTCCCGATGAGATCGAGTCATTTATTGTCAGTATGGAAGGCGTCGATGTTGCAGAAGTTGTCGGCATGCCTCACCGTGTATTTGACGAAGGAATTTTTGCCTTTGTGCGTCCAGTAGCTGGTATTTCCCTTACACCGGAAGCTGTAATGGACTACTGTAAATCAATAGCGGCCTACAAGAGGCCACAGCATGTGGAAATATGGCCTGCTGATAAACTACTGCCGCTAACCAGAAGCACAAAAGTGGATAAACTGGCACTGAAAGAACTGGCGGAGGAAATCATTAAGGAGTTGCGCGAAAAAGGAAAGTGGGACAGCGTTAACGTGGGTTAGGCTAATATTAACTTTCATAACAAACTTAATATTAGCTAAATAATTATTTTCTTCCTGAAATAAATAAATCGTTATCTTTGTCGAATATACTAGATTTCCATCCGTAATAAATGATTTAGTCATCATGCTGTACGTAGATTAATTTGTCCGTGTCAAATCCCAGATAGGCGGCTTTATCAACCAGACGTTTTTTCAAATTATCATCTATTTTCGGGTTGCGGGCCAAAAGCCATAGATAAGATTTATCTGGACCACATACCAGTGCGTATGAATAATTCTCACGATCCAGATCAAAGACAACATACGATCCATAAAAAGGGCCGAAAAAAGAAACTTTCAGAAAGCCCTGATCTTTACGATCAACGAAATACCCCTTGCCTTCAATCTCTTTCCACTTATTTTCCTTTTGAGAATAACCTCGATTCACAACCCGCAAACCTCCATCGGACCGCAGGCTATACTCAGCACTAACCGACGTGAGCCCCCGTTCAAAGGAATGATCAAGCCGAGCTATTTCGTACCACTTTCCCAGATACCGCTCGATATTGAAATTATCAACAGGTGTTATATTTTCCGGTACATTGACGCAACCTGCTACTAATAAAACAAAGATAATGATTATTTTTTTCATTTTAAATTTGCCCTTTCTCTTTACAATCAGATAAAGATGCCTTAATTTACCTGAAAAGAGTTGGATTTAAAAGGAGAAAATATGAAGCTTGACGACTATTTTGAAAATACTAATGGAGTCGGCGTTCTTTCTACCGCCGATGACAAGGGAAAGGTAAATGCGGCTATCTATGGACGGCCGCATTTTATGGATGAATATACGGTTGCCTTTATTGCCTCCGATAGATTGACTCACGCCAATTTGAAAAAGAATCCTTCCGCTACATATCTATTCAAAGAGGATGGCTCTTATAAAGGACGAAGGCTTTATCTTACAAAGACACACGAGGAAAAAGACAGCTCTCTGATCGAAAAAATCCGCCGCAAGAAATATAAAGGAATCGGGTGTAAAGATAATACGGAATCAAAATTTCTCATCTATTTTAAAGTGGACAAAATATTGCCTCTAATTGGCGACGGCAAGTAAATAACGCTTTGAAAAGGCGGAGAATATTATGGTGCGGGGATACTGCAATCTCCATGGCCTCTGGAAATTGTAAAACGATAAAATAATTGGTAATATAAAAATTGAAGGATTCTGAAAGGAGAAAAAATGGTTAAATTGTACAGATGTATTATTTGCGGCGATGCGTATATCGGCGCCAATCCTCCGTCAAACTGCCCTTTCTGCGGTGCCCACATGAGTTACATTATGGAGGTAAAAGCGGTTATAGTGAACTTTGATATTCCTCTCAGCACCCAGGATAAAACTAATGTCGAACACGCTCTCAAGGTGGAAATAAGCAATTCGACATTTTATGCGTGCGCTGCGGATAAAACAAATGATCCTGAAGGGAAAATTTTGTTCAAAGCGCTGGGCAAGATTGAGGCGGAGCACGCGTCCATATGGAGAAAAATACTCAAGCTGGGATCCGTTCCTCCGGGAAGCGAGACATGCCACATTGAGAATGTTGAGAACTTAAAAGAGTCCCACGAAAGGGAAGCAAGGGCGATCGCATTCTATAAAAAGTCGGCTATGGAATCGGATCATCAACGGATAAAGCAGCTTTTTGAAGCATTAGTGGAAATCGAAACAGACCATTTGCAATTGTCGGAAGAAAGGCTGAAATAAAAGCTATTCCAGGTGCCGGGGGTTCTTCCCCCGGCCCACACAAACCACTCAACATGCTTATCCGCATCAGTGACCACCATGCTATCGATAACTTCCTGTAATCCACAAATCATCAACCTCAATAAATATGCTAGATTTCAACCCGTAATAAACATCATTCACACCACAAGATTTTCTTGACATACAAGACAGGCCTTCCTATAATTTATCCATGCAGAAGCAATATCTTATCAAAAAATGCCACGCGCCAGATATGTTTCCAGCAATTTTTTTCGCCGTACTGCTGGTCTTGGCAACCCTTTCCTGCACCTCTTTGCCTAGACCCACCGAGAGCATTGGCAAAAGCAACGCGTATCTGAATTGGGGCAAGAACCAACCCAATGCTCAGGACAGGGCCCGCCATACGATCACAGGCAAACGTCCCTTCGAGTGGTGGTACTTTGATGGACATTTAGATACTGGAGAGACCTTTGTGGGGGCATTCCTTCACCCGAGTTTTACGAACGGAAAACCCGGGGTCACATTTTCGCTCTACAGCCCGGACTGGAAGAAAAGGTCCATTCTAAAATCACTTCAAACCGAAGAGATGCAATCCTCAACAGAGGATGTGGATGTTACCTGCCCCTTGGGTTTTGTCCGAAGAATGGACGATAAGAATTACCATGTGCAGTGGAACATGGAAGGCATCGTGGCAGATTTAAAATTTACCATGATAGCACCGGGATGGATGCCCGCCGGTACAGATAGAGTCAACGAAGACTCCCTTGATTTTTTCTGGAGCGTGCATCAGGCACGTAACCGCATAGAGGGCACCATAACCCAGGACGGGCATACCCGGCATGTAAAAGGAGTGGGATATGCCGACCACAACTGGGGCAGGAAACCACTCAACGAGATAACGCGGCACTGGGTGTGGGGAAGGATCTTCGCGAACGAGTATACCATCATCTACGCAGACGTTGACTATATCGATCCTTCCATGAATAAGGCGAGGCCGCTTTATATTGCCAAGGGAGATAAAATTATCGTAGGCACAGGCAGTCCTACAATTCGCCAGTGGGATTTCGTCACTCACCCTGTATTGAAGCGCCATTATCCGAGACAGATCAGTATTGATTTTGCCGAGGGAGAGGTGGAGGCTCACCTGCACATCCAGTTCAATTCCTTGGTAGAAGATGTTGACCTTCTCACGACAGCAGAATTGAACCCCTTTTCCCAGTGGGTCGCTCGCACGTTTATTGCGAGGCCTACCTATTTCCGGGTCATTGCAAGATATAATGGTAACATCATCGAGCATGGCAAAGTTATCCCTTTGGAAGGTGAATGCCTTTATGAGATCATGGGCTTCGAGTAGAGGACTATTGCGAATGTGCCTGCTCTTTCTGCCGTCAACAGAAATAGAAAAAATAAACTTCCATAGATTACAGTCAGCCGACCGGCACTCCTTTAATTAAGGCGACTTATTGATTTTGCAAAAATAGTTGCACGTGTTACTGATTAATCGTTACATCTTTTCGATCAATAATGCTCAAATTTATTAATGTACTAAAGTTGAGTATTTGTAGGAACTCAGCAAGCATTTCTTCCTGTAATCAACAAAACGCCAATCTCGACAAAGATGCAAGCTTTCAATCCGTAATAAACACAATTTACGCCCGACGACAAACGTTAATACTTAACATTTTGTGGCCAAGATTTCCTTGACATACATGCGTGGCTACACTACACTCACTTCCAGTGAAAGCAAGCTCTTATCAAATATTTTCCTATGAAGATTAAATTTTATTGAAAGTCCTTTTCGATTGGAAATAGACCAGAGGGAGTTTTCAATGAGCGGTTACAAAGATAGAAAACACACTAGGTATTCTGCTGAGCCGAACGAGCTTGTCACTATTTATTATCTGGATGAGAGTACTAAGAAGACGGAACAGCGCGTGGGTCTTTGCCAAAATGAAAGTTTTAAGGGGTGCTGTGGCGTTTTTGTGGGTGGAGTAAGCTTCAAACAGGGGCAGGAAGTACTTTGCAAATGTGGCAAGCTCCCCATAGTGAAAGCCAAAGTGTCCTGGATCAAGAAGCTGGAAGACCAGATCACTCAGGTAGGATTCTCTATGATCACATAAGTGCCTTTTTCGCCATGCAGCAGTCTTGATAATCTGGAGGCCTGACAGATTGTTAATTATGTTTTTATTTAATGAAGTTGTTCTGTTCCATAAAACCTCTTAACAAATCAATCCAGCCGATCGCTACGCTCCAATTTTTTATTTCTTTCTTCCTTCCTGTAAGCGAGCATTAAGGATTTTTCACGTATATACTTTCTTTCAATCTGTAATAAACACAATTCATTCTTAACGGCAAGCATCGACACTACACCTTATATTTTTGCGACCTATATTTTGTTGACATACAAAACCAAAATTCGTATAGTTCAAGCATGGAAAAGCAATGTCTTAGTGCGCCAGGCAAAGCGCATCAACATATATAAGAAACAAAAGCAGCATCAGGAGAACAATCAATGTCGAGAAGGCCCGCATGGTGGCTTAAATTCCTTGCTGTTGTCTGGCCGATAACTTGGACCAGCGCCAGGATGACTAAAATTCCGGTTTTAGGAAAACTTCTCGCGGTCGTCACGACACCGCTATTTTCAGGAAATAACCTTAACATCAGCTATATCCCCATAAATAAAGAAGTAAAAGGAGCCGAATCTTCTTTCCTGCCGGAGAAGGTGGTTGAGGTATTGGTAAGACAGTCTTCACACAGGGTCATAATCAACCGCTGCACGTGCCGCGACGCCTGCGGATGCAAGAATCATCCGATCGAATATGGATGCACGCTCCTCGGCGAGGGGACGAAAGAGATCGACCCACGGATAGCCAGGCACGTTTCAGTTGACGAAGCGATTGAACATTTCCACAAGACACTCGAAGACGGCCTTATCCCGCAGACGGGTCGCGTCAGGATAGACAACTTCATCTGGGGAGTGAAAGACAGAGGAAAGCTTCTGACGCTCTGCCACTGTTGTACATGCTGCTGCACAATACTCAAGTCAGGTAAATACTGGCCTGAAAAAGCCGCAGACTCGATAGTGAAGCTTGAAGGCCTGACCATAGACGTCATTGAAGATAAATGCGTACAGTGTGGAAAATGTATTGACGAATGTTTCATGGATGCCATAAAACTTACTTGCGGCCGGATAGTTCACGATCAGGAAAAATGCAAAGGTTGTGGGATATGCGCGTCAGTTTGCAAAGAGAAAGCGATCAGTGTCGAGATCGCAAGCGTTGAAAGCGCGGTGAATGAAATATACGGCAGGATAAAAACATTTATAAATTTTGAATAATTCAAGAGGATTTATATGAACTCAAAATGTTTCTGGTATTTCCTGATGGCTGGCGCGGTTGGTTTGTGGGTCGCGGTACTTCTCGCCGCGATTTTAGTTCCGTCCATATCGATGATCGCGTGGATTGTTTTTATTGCCCTTGCAGCGCTTCATGTCCTGGAATTTCCCCTCATATCAAAAAAAATAGCAGACGGAAAAGGTATCTCAGGACGTACCGCCTTCATCAAGACGATCCTCTTCGGCTTTACATGGTGGCTGGCTTTGAAAAAAGGGATAATTGAAAAATAGGATATACACATTGGCAAATATTTTTAAATTCGGCCCGAACAGAAAAATGGTCAGAATCATGGTATGGCTCTCATGGCCCATAATCAAGTATGGCAAGAAGCTGAGTGCTGTTCCTGTCCTGAAATGGCTGATAAATCCTTTTTTCATGAGGCCTTATAACGAAGTCACCTCGATTCCGATCGGCGTGAGCATACCTGCGAATAAGAGTGTCCCGCTTCCCCTTCGAACCTTAGAAAGGCTAGTGTCTGAGGTCGAAGAGAAATTCATAATCAGTGAGTGCATCTGCAGGCGTCACGAGAAGTCGGTCAACCCACCGGCGGATTTGGGATGCATGGTGCTTGGCCCCGCAATCAGGAGGATGCACCCTTCGCACGGACGGAGTGCAACGACAGCAGAGGCGGTGGCGCACGTGAGGCGCGCCGCGAAGCTCGGACTCATCGCGAACATCGCTCATGTCTGGATCGATATGACCGCCTTCTGGGTCAGGTTCAAGCCACTAATGTTCATTTGTTTCTGCGACGACGTGAATTGTCTATATAGAACGCACATGAAAAGCCGAGGGCCGGCGCTTGACGGCGCATATAAGAAACTTCCAGGTATTACGGTCGAAGTCGATAAGGCAAAATGCGACGGATGTGAAATCTGCGTTGAGAAATGCTTCGTCTCGGCTATCGAGATGAAAAGCGGCAAAGCCATTATCACTGATGACTGCAAGGCCTGCGGCCGGTGTCATGAGGTATGCCCGGTAGACGCGGTGAAGATGACCTTTCCCGGCGAGGAGGAATTCATCAGGCAGATCAAAGATAGGATCAGTGCCGTGTCGGAACTGCCTTTTATTAGTGAAACTCCAATTCCGAAAACTAAGAAACCTAAAGGGAGATGAAATTATCTTGGAGGCGCGAATTATGGCTGCCGCTGACGTTGTGGAGGCCATGGCTTCCCACCGTTCCTATCGGCCAACCTTGGATATTGAGGCAGCTCTTGAAGAGATCGAGAAAAATAAAAGAACCCATTACGATAATACTGTCGCGGATGCCTGTCTGAGATTATTTCTGGAGAAAGGGTATCAGTTTGAATAAGATGGAGAAATCAATTCGTTGTACCTTTCAACCAGTAATCCTCAACATCAATGCTTTTAAAAGTTGTTTCTTTGTAGCAACTGTGTTTCACGTCAAGTAGTATTTTTTAACAGCCTGATTCATTCCAGCAGGTACCATTTTTGATCATTGTATTGAGGATAATCATAAGCTTCCTCATGCAGGCAGTAATGGCAACTTTGTGTTTCTTCCCAGAGCTGATCAACCTGTTATAAAAGGCTTTTATCTTGGGGTTGTGACAAATGCCTGAGATGACACACATGTATAATACAGAACGGATTCTTGCCCTGCCGCCCCAGATGGCACGCCTGCCTTTGTATTTGCCACTATCCCGATTCAGAGGTGCAACCCCAACAAGGGCCGCTATCTGCCTTCGGTTCATTGTTCCAATCTCCGGCAGATCGGCGAGGATGGTCAATGACATAACAGGCCCAACACTGGGAACACTTTGCAGGATCTTGTCCATATGCCGCCAATGCGGGCTTTTTTTGATAAGATTTTCAACCTTACGGTTGATTTTGACAAGTGCCTTCTCCAGCCCTTTAATGCTTTTTTCAACATCTTTTTTTGTCCACTTCGAAGCTGTGGTCAAACGGTTTTTCTCAGCCGTCAACATTATGATGATCTGGCTGCGCCTGGTATTAAAAGCATCCAGCATTTCCGTTTCCTCGGTCTTTAATGGCCTTATCTCCGGCCTCACCGAATCTGCAAATCGTGCAATAACATGGGCGTCAATTTTATCCGTCTTGGCCAGAACACCCATAGCTTTGGCAAAATCTCTCACCTGTCTGGGATTGACACAAACTGCGGGAAGCCTTGCAACAACCAGGGATCTGAGAGCAGCCATTTCCAACCCCCCTGTGGCTTCAAGCACAATTAGCTCCGGCTGTTTTGACTTTACGAAATCCGTCATCAGAGATATGCCGTCTTCCGTATTGGCAAATGTCATAAAATCCACCTGAGGCCTTACACCTACATCAAGTTTCTCCTTCGAAACATCGATACCGATAAAGGTTTTCTCCTCTTTCATATTTTGTTCTCCTTTTCCCTTCCTTGCGAAAGATGCGGGATCTGTTTAGGTCCCTGGCAACTGTTCGGGTTTAATTTGGAGAAGGTCGCAGCGACCCAAGCTACCTAACGGGCTCTGCCCCACGGTGAAAACGGTCTACTGCAACCAACACAACACATATTTATATTATTCTTATTTAACATATGATACTACGTTTTTATGCATCTACTAAACGATTTTGATTATACAAGG
>CAVQCU010000055.1:0-22088 GCA_963710995.1 uncultured delta proteobacterium | reverse complement strand
GGTCTCCGAAAAAACTGGCTCCCGGCAGGTATCTGATCAACGGCCGCATAGATATGGATGCTTTAAGTCAACTTCTGGCAACGAAATTTCCGGAAGGCAATTATGAAACTTTAGGGGGATTTCTGATGCATAGATTAGGAAAAATTCCTCAAAGAAGAGAAAGACTGGACTATAAAGGCATTACGTTTATAATTGAAAATGCCGATCAGAAATCCATAAAAGAAGTACTGGTGATTTTTCCGGTGCAAATGAATGAAGTTGCGATTAAATAGAATTTGCGAAGTAAGGTTGATAAGGTGAAAGAAAAGAAATTTTGCGCTTTGATTCTGGCGGCGGGCAAGGGCACCCGCATGAAATCGGAGAAGGCTAAGGTCCTGCATATCTTAAAGGGCAAGCCCCTTCTGTATTATTCTCTGGCGGCAGCAAAAGAAGCCGGAGCGGAAAAGATAGTGGCGGTTATCGGTCATCAGGCGGATAAAGTAAGAGAAGAGTTTGCCAACAGCGGCTATATTTTTGTCGAGCAGAAACCGCAGTTGGGTACGGGACATGCTGTTTTGCAGGCTAAAGATGTATTGGCTGATTACAAGGGGCTTACCGTAATTCTCTGCGGGGATGTGCCGCTTTTAAAACCAGCGACAATTAAATCGCTGATTGATAATCATCTGATCTCCAAAGCAGTTGTTTCCGTACTGACAACCATTCCACCTCCGCCTCATGCCTATGGCCGCATCGTTAAGGATGACAAGGGCAATGTTTTAAAAATAGTCGAGCAAAAGGATGCCTCGGAAAACGAGAAAAAAATCGGAGAAATAAATACCGGCATTTACTGCATTGATACAGAATTTTTATTTTCCGCTTTGGGAAAGGTCACCAACGATAATCAGCAGAAGGAATACTACCTCACGGACATAGTCGAGATAGCGTGCCGCGAAGGTGTGACGGTCAAATCATTTATAGCTTCCGATTACATCGAAGTTATGGGAATCAACACGGTGGAAGAACTCTCCCGCGCTGAAAAATACCTTCTTGCATGATGAACATAATTAAAACAGCCGGACAAAATGGAGCTTTTCTCGCGCCGCTCGCGGGAATTTCCAATTTGCCGTTTAGATTGATAGCGCGTTCTTTAGGTTGTGCTTTAGCCTATACGGAGATGATTAGCGCAAACGGACTTGTCAGGAAAACAGCTAAAACATTTGAATATTTAAAGACTTGTGCCGATGATCACCCTTTAGGAGCGCAAGTTTTTGGAGCTGATCCGGAAATAGTGACCCAAGCTTCTTGTATTATTGCGGATAATGGCGCTGATTTAATTGATATCAACATGGGTTGCCCGGTGAAGAAGGTTATCAAGACCGGATCGGGAGCCATTTTGATGAAAGATCCGGATCTCGTTGCCCGTATTGTTACTTCAGTAAAAAAAGCAGTGCAAATCCCGGTTACAGTGAAGATTCGCTCCGGCTGGAAGGACGGTTCAATTAATGCGGTGGAGATTGCCCGCATCGCGGAAGATTCCGGAGCCGATGCGATTACCATTCACGCCCGCACAGCCGATCAGGGTTACAGCGGCAAAGCCGACTGGAGGATAATAGCGGAAGTTAAAAAAGCGGTTAAAATTCTGGTAATTGGCAACGGCGATATCTGGCATCCGCAGGACGCAGTAAAAATGTTGCGGGAAACTTCCTGCGATGCGGTGATGGTAGGAAGAGGAGCCTTAGGCAATCCCTGGATATTTAAAGGTATTATTCAGGCATGCTCAGGGCAAAAGGAAAATTATCTGCCCAGTTTAGACCAAAGGCAAAAAATGATTAAAAATCATTGGAAAATGGAAGCCCAGTTTTTGGGCTCAAAATTAGCTGATAAAAGATTTCGTAAACATCTTCTTTGGTATACAAAGGGATTGGAAGGCGCCAGCCGGTTTAGACAATTGGCAGGGAAATTAAAGGACGGAGAGGCTATCCTGAATGAATTAAATGAATATTTCCGGTCAGTGCGAGAGCAGCAAGTTAAAATAATGCCTTGACATTAAGAGTATAAATTGGCATAAAATAAAGTAAAAGAAGCTCTAAAAAATCATTTTTTATTTTAAAGGAAGGATAAAAATTTACGGTGGAATTAGAAAAGTTTAAAAAACTAGAGGATAAGATCAAAGTTATTGTTAGTGAAAAAGGTTCTTTAAAAAAACAAATTCAGATATTGGAGGAAACATTAAAGAATAAAGAGGCGGAATTAGAAGGGGTAAAAGGTAAATTAAAGACATTAGATGAAGAAAGGAACAGCGTACGCGCAAGGGTAGATTCACTGCTTGATTTAATAGCAGATGTAGATTCAGTAAAATAAGCTTCCAGGGCGTGTGTTTTGAAAAAAAGTCACAAAATAACTATATTAGGGCAGGAGCTTTCTGTTTTAAGCGATTCCGAAGATGAACAAGTGGCCAACGTTGTCCAATTTGTAAATGAAAAAATGGAAGAGGTTTTGCACTCCGGCAATGGTCTCAAAACCTTAAACGTTGCCATCCTGGCAGCTTTAAACATTTCAGAGGAATTTTTAAAATTAAAAGGAGTTAATAGGGATCTCTGCGATCAACTGGAAAGCAGAGCCGAAAAACTAATTCAACTGATTGAGGATGCAAATTAGCAAATTTTTATTCGCCCCTGCGATGTGCGTGATTAACATTTGTCTTTGAGCCAACACTTTGAACTTGGGACCTTTCCTTGATTGCGGTGTGCATGTCTGCTTTTTCCCGCTGGTCGGCAAGCAGATAGCCTGAAACAATCAATACCGGGTGCCCACTTTATAAAACCGGTTCAAAAAGGATGATTAACACGGCATAGGCGGGGGTTTTTTGCCCACCCCCCCTAGAGTCGCAAAATCGTTTCCGCCTTTAGAAAAAAATCACGTGTATAAATTCCAAAAGTTGTGGAAGAAATTACCCCGCTTTGCGGGATAATTTCCAATAGCCTTTGGCTATTGGATACCACTGTATGCTTTGCATACAGGATAATTCCACTTACGCTTCGAACTTCGCAATACTCGTTCTTAGCGAATGTCATTAATTCGACTTGCAAGTTTCAGATCACTGCGTTTCTGAAACTGGAGTCTCATTAGAATAGATTCTTCCGGCTGAGTGTCCTGACAACAGGATGCCGGTGGGGAGGTTTAAATATAGCTCTGCTGGAGATAAATTTTACTGTAAAAACTGCGATAAAATTGTCAGGTCGTAAGGATAGATTTTCCAGGGGAGCAAAGAGGAGGTAAAGGTCTATGTTTAATGCCAGTTTATTAGCGCTGGTTATAGTTGTGGCATTGGTGGCAGGTATTTTTGTCGGCTTTATTTTAAAGCAAATGCTTACCGCCAAAGAGATCAAGTCATCGAAAACATTAATGGCGCGGATTGCCGAAGAGGCCAAGAAAGAGGCGGAAACCATTAAAAAGGAGGCTATCCTTCAATCAAAGGAAAACCTTCTGAAGATGAAGGCCGAATTTGACAGCGAAACGAAAGAGAAGAGAGGTGATTTTGATGCGAGGGAGAAGCGCATCCGATCTAAAGAGGAAAATCTGGATAAAAGGATCGATGGGTTGGCGCAAAAGGAATCAAGTATTGAAGGGCGTGAGAAATTAATAACTAACAAAGAAGCGGTTATCGAAGAAAAACGCCGCAAGTTAGATGCCATTCTGGAGGAACAACAAGAAAAACTAGAGAAAGTAGCGGGAATGTCTTCGGAAGAAGCAAAAAAAATATTGATTCAGTCGATGGAAGCCGATGCCAAACTTGATGCGGCGGCGATTGTCCGCAAAATTGAAGACGAAGCAAAATTAACCGCCGACAGAAAATCACAGGAAATCGTTGCTTATGCGATTCAAAGATATGCCGGCGATGTTGTGGCGGAAAAAACTGTTTCGGCAGTTAACCTGCCCAGCGAAGAAATGAAAGGGCGCATTATCGGCCGTGAAGGCAGAAACATCCGGGCAATTGAAGCGGCGACAGGAATTGATTTAATTATTGACGACACTCCCGAAGCTGTTGTTCTGTCCAGCTTTGATCCGATTAGAAGAGAAGTAGCCAGAATTTCACTGGAGAGATTGATTCAGGATGGACGAATTCATCCCGGCCGTATCGAGGAAATTGTTAAGAAGGTAAAAGTAGAGGTCGATCAAATCATCAGGGAAACCGGAGAAAAGGCGTCTTTTGATGCTGGAGTTCACGATATCCATCCCGAGATCATCACTTTGCTGGGCTCTCTTAAATACCGCACCAGTTATTCGCAGAATGTTTTGCAGCACTCTATGGATGTTTCTTATCTTGCCGGGATTATGGCTGCGGAATTGAAAATGAATGTTAAGGAAGCCAGGCGCGCCGGATTATTGCATGATATCGGCAAAGCAGTCGACCACAAGATAGAGGGAACACACGCGGCTATTGGAGCCGATTATGCCAAGCGTTTTGGAGAGAATCCGCAAATTGTTCAAGCTATTGCGACCCATCATGATGACGGACGCAATAACACTCTGCTCGGTGTTTTAGTGCAGGCGGCGGATACGCTGTCGGCGGCAAGACCGGGAGCGCGCCGCGAAATGCTGGAAACTTACGTCAAACGTCTGGAAGGGCTCGAAAAGATCGCTCACTCCTTTAACGGGGTTGATAAATGTTTTGCCATTCAGGCAGGCCGGGAAATTCGTATTCTTGTGGAAAATGAAAAAATATCCGAGAATGATGCCACGATGTTGTGCAAAGATATTATCAAGAAAATCGAAAGCGAGCTTACCTATCCGGGGCAGATAAAAGTAACTGTAATCAGAGAAACCCGTGTTTCTGATTTCGCAAAATAAATTTTTCCGAGTCAGTGAAAGGAAAAGCGATAAATGAAAATAATGTTTATTGGCGACATAGTGGGCAGCCCCGGTCGCATGGCGGTAAGAGAACTCCTGCCGCCATTGATTGCCAAAAAGAAAATTGACTTTGTCATTGCCAATTGTGAAAATGCTGCCGCCGGATTCGGCGTAACAAAGAAAAATGTGGAAGAACTTTATAGCTACCACATTGATGTGCTTACTTCCGGTAATCATATTTGGAATAAAAAAGAAGTGCTGGAGTTTATCGGAGATTATGAAAAGCTGTTGCGGCCAGCCAATTATCCAGCTGCAACTCCGGGTGCCGGCAGCGTTTTGATACCTGTGGCGACAGGAGAATACGTAGGAGTTCTCAATTTAGCCGGACGAATTTTCATGCAGCCAATTGACTGCCCTTTTGTAGCGGCCAAAAATAAGATTGCCGAGTTGAGAAAAAAAACGAACATCATTATCGTGGATATGCACGCCGAAGCCACTTCCGAAAAAAAAGCGCTGGGCTGGTATCTCGATGGAGAAGTATCCGCTGTTTTAGGCACTCATACTCACGTGCAGACTGCGGACGAAGAAATTTTGCCGCAGGGAACGGCGTACATAAGTGACGCCGGGATGACCGGACCTTTTGATTCGGTGATCGGCATCAACAAAGAAACCGTTATCGAGCGATTTTTAACGCAGATGCCCAACAAGTTCGACCTGGCCAAAGACGATATCAGAATGCAGGGAGTCATCATGAATATTGATTCGATCAGCGGGAAAGCGAACTCAATTGAAAGAATCAGCGTTAAACTGAAAGATTAATGCCACTTCGATTTCAAAGGATAACGAGGCGGCAAGGAAGAGGCGACAAGGCGTATTTTACATACGTTAAGGAAGCCGCGACGACGCAGACAACAAAGTTAGCCAAAGAAAGCGAATTGGCATAAGAAGAGGTATGACCTGATGAAAACGGCCTATGAAGTTTTAAAAGAAAGAGGTTTCATTGAGCAGGTAACCGATGAAGCTTTAATCAAAAAACTTTTTGCCGAAGGAGAAGTTACCTGTTATATCGGTTTTGATCCCACGGCCACCAGTTTGCATATCGGCAGTCTTGTGCCGATAATGGCGCTGGCGCATATGCAGGCAAATGGAAACAAACCAATTGCCCTTGTCGGCTGCGGTACTGGTTTAATCGGCGATCCCAGCGGCAAAACGGAAATGCGCCAGGTTCTCACAAGAGATCAAATTGACTACAATGCCCAGTGCCTGGGTAAACAACTTTCCCAATACCTTGATTTTTCAGACTGCAAAGCGCTGCTTTTGAACAATGCCGATTGGCTAACAAAAATTAACTATATCGAATTTTTGAGAGACGTTGGCCGGCATTTCAGCGTGAACAAAATGCTGGCGGCGGAGAGTTATAAAATCAGGCTGGAAAAAGGTCTTAACTTTATTGAATTTAATTACATGGTTCTTCAGGCCTATGATTTTTTCTATTTGTTTCAAAATTACGGCTGCGTGCTGCAGATGGGCGGCAATGACCAGTGGGGCAATATGCTAGCCGGCACTGAGCTGATCCGCAAGATTGCCGCTAAAGATGCCCATGCCGTAACCTTTCCGCTGATTACCACGTCGTTGGGACAAAAGATGGGGAAGACCGAAAAGGGAACGATCTGGCTGGATGGGAGCTTAACTACGCCTTATGAATATTACCAGTACTGGGTCAATTGCGATGATGCTGATCTGGAAAGATTTTTAAAACTTTTCACCTATCTGCCATTGGAAGAAATAAGTGTTGTCAAGAAGCTTACCGATGCTCAACTGAATATGGCCAAAGCGGTGCTTGCCTTTGAAGCGACACGAATCACGCATGGAGAGCAAGAGGCCCAGGCCGCCTGGCAAGCGTCAATGGAAGCTTTTCATGCACGTCAGGTGGATGCGGATATGTTTCCTTCCAGCGCTATTCCCCGAACGGCGACAACCAGCGACACTTCGGCGATTCCCCGCTATAAAGTTTCCCGCAAGGATTTGGAAGTGGGCATCCAGATTATGGCGACCTGCGCTAAAGCAGGACTGACCTCGTCCATATCCGAAACCAGGCGCCTCATTGAACAGGGCGGAATTTACATCAATGACCGGCAGATAAAATTCGTTGATGAGAAAATTTCTATTGCCGATTTTAGTGGTGGCAATGAATTGCGCGTGAGAAAAGGGAAGAAAAAATATCTGATCATAGAGATTGCTTAATTTGCCTGTTTCTAAACTCCGCGCGCTATACAGCCTTCTTTCCTCAAAAGCAAAATTAAAATGCAAGAAAAAATTGAAAAAAGAAAGAAACCCTTCAAGTTTAAGCGTTCCTTCGCAGGCAGGAAACCTGAAAGAAATAAGGGCGTATCTTATTTTAAACCGGAGATTGCGTCGGTGCTGAAAAATGTTTTAGCCCAAATAGGAAAACCGCATCCAACTCCTTTTGTTCCCGATGATTTTCAGATCAAAGCATTGGAGGCGATTAAAAAGACGGATTGTCTGGTCATTGCCCCCACAGGTTCCGGAAAAACGTGGATTGCGCGCGAGGCGATTTTATCCGTGCTGGAGCTGGGTGGACGCGCCTGGTATGCCTCGCCTCTGAAAGCTCTTTCCAATTCTAAATGGGTGGAGTTCGGTCTGCATTTCGATCCGGAGAATGTCGGCATCATCACCGGAGATACAAAGGAAAATACAGAAGCGCCGATTATTGTCGGCACTACGGAAATACTGCGCAACCAACTCTATGATGCCATGCATCAGGGTTACGACTTGAATTGCGATCTGGTAATTCTGGATGAAGCTCATTTTCTGGGTGATCTGGATCGCGGTGTTGTTTGGGAAGAAGTAATGACCTATCTGCCGGTGCGCATTAACTTGTTGCTTTTATCGGCGACAATCGGCAACGGCGAAGAGATTGCCCAATGGCTGGAATCTATTCGGGAAAAGCGCTGTGTTGTGATCAACGAAGAAAAACGCCCCGTGCCCTTATATCCTCTTTTTCTGCATCCTTCCGGGTGTCTGCATCCCTTTTTGGATGGAAAAAGGATGGCGGCGCCTGTTGCCGATTGTCTAAGAAAAACTAATGAAAGACTCTTCCGCGGCCGGAACATGCCCGATTACATCGGCATTATCAGAATTTTAGAGAGATTTAACCTTTTACCGGCTATCTTTTTTTTAAAATCACGCGCCGAGTGCGATGAGGCGTTGAACGCGCGGGGTTCGCTTCCGCCACTGTCCAACTCCACGGAATTTGATGATTATCTGTATGAATTGCTGGATCGTTTTCCGTCTTTGAGCAATCATCGGCAATTAAAAGCATTGCGAACGGCTGGTCTTGCCTCTCACCATGGCGGGCAATTGCCGGCCTGGAAGATGTTCGTGGAAGAAATGATGAATCGGGGACATTTGCGGGTGATCTTTGCCACTACCACGATAGCCGCCGGAGTAAATTTCCCGGCACGGACTATTGTGCTTTTTAATTCGGATTTGTTTAATGGACATGATTTTCATCCGCTTTCGGCAACCGAGTTCCGGCAAATGACGGGCCGAGCAGGGCGACGCGGGCAGGATAACATCGGGTTCATGCTGGCCGTAAGCGGCAGGTTTATGGATTTAAATCATATTCGCCGTATGTTGTTTCGCGCGCCGGAAGATATTTTCAGCCAGTTGAAAAATGATTTCGCCATGGTTTTGAATTTGCTTTTATCGCAGACCCTGGCAGACATTCACAAAATATTTGAACGGTCGCTCGCGGCTTATCAGCAGAATAAACGGTATCAAAGCGCGTCTTTCTCAGCGGCCAAATCGCTCTGGGCGGATTTTCAACGGCATTTGCATATTTTGCAGAAGGAAGGATTTGTCAACAGTGATGAACGGCTTACTCAAGACGGTTACTGGGCGTCGCGTTTGCGTCTCGATCATCCACTTCTGGTAGCGCAGTGTTTGCGTGAGCATGCTTTTCCTGAAGATAATGAAAAATTTCTTGCTGCGGTTGTCGCTGTTTTTGCGTATGATCGTGACGATGAAATAAAATTGACCGTAAAAGACCAGCCGCCGAAATTGATGCTGTCGTTCAAGAAAGTTATCCTTGCCGTGCGGCCGCTGACCCATCGTCTGGAAGCGGCTGGATTTACCACCGCGAAGCTTCATCCATCCGCAGGCGTTGCCATGTACTACTGGGCGCAGGGCCACAGTTGGGAGTCGGTCATCAAAGCCACGGGAATTGCAGAAGGTGATATGGCTTCATTGGTTTTGCGTACAGCTGATAATCTACGGCAGATAGCCGCGCTCAAAGATACGCACCCTGAAATTGCTGAATGCGCTTATAAAGCACGAGAAGCGATACTGAGGGAACCAGTTCTCTTCCTATGATACCAATTTGCCTTCATACGGCTACCTTTGTTGGCAGCGTCGTCGGCTTCCTCAACGTATTATTAATACGCCTGCGGAACCTCCTCCTTGCCGTCGCTGTACCCTGATGAAATCAAATTGGTATATGAGATGTGGTTCGGGGGCATTGCATCTGGACGTTTGTTTTTCCTGTAATCCTTATTTTTCAAATTTACAATTTTATGCTAGGTTACAACCAGTAATCGTTGGAATATTAGCAAGGATACATATAAACACTTTTTGATAAGGAATAATCTATGATAAAAAAGGAAGCCATCTCAATACTTCAACGTCAAATATCAGAAATAAAAAAAGTTAAAGCTACAGCTAACTTCAGTCCAACCTTTTCTAAAGGGAAGAGGGATACTCGCGTAGCCCTTTCGAAAGTCTTTTCGGGTGATAAGAAACCAGCTGAAGAATTCGACAACATCTCATATCATCTTGGTTGTTTTTCAGATATGACGCCAGAAAGTGAATATTCGGAAGCATATCGGGACGGTTTGGAGCAGGCTGAAGCTTTCTTGGAGTCCTGCATTCGTGAATTAGAAGATTATTGGCCCCAAGACACTGAGAAAAAAGAGGAACCATTGGATCCACAAGATTTATTGATAAAGTTGTGCTCTAGATTTCACCTTGTTGTTCGACAGTTGCATGATCGTCATGACAATCGAGAGACAATCTGTATCGAAGATGAGTATGATGTTCAAGACCTTCTCCACGGTCTTTTACGAATATTCTTTGATGATATTCGTCCAGAAGAATGGACTCCCAGTTATGCTGGCAAGTCCTCTCGCATGGACTTTCTTCTAAAAGATTACAAAACAGTTGTAGAAACAAAAATGACTCGAAAGGGTTTAGGGGCTAAAGAAATAGGTACACAGCTTATAGATGACATCGCTCGTTATAGAAAGCATCCTGAATGTAATACATTATTTTGTTTTGTCTACGATCCAGGAGGCTTTGTTGCAAATCCTGCTGGCTTAGAAAACGATCTATCAATGGAGCAGAACGGGATCAAGATCAAAGTTATAATTAGACCATCAGGACATTAAGACACCGAACAAGGGCAATTCATTTGATTGTTATGTTGCACCTTTCAAATAGTAATTCATATCTTCAAGACTTTTCAAAGTCGTTTGTTTGTGTAAAGTTTAAAAATTCTTTAGTCGTGAATTTTGTCGGGACGTGATAAATTTTTATCGGTGTAAAATATATTTTTGTTAAAAGGCGTTATGGAAAAATTTTCAATGATAACTGATTTTGTTCCGGCGGGAGATCAGCCGCAGGCAATTTCAGATTTAGTAAAAGGGTTGGAAAAGGGTAAAGAGCAGCAGGTGCTTTTGGGCGTCACCGGATCGGGTAAAACTTTTACCATTGCCAATGTCATTTCTGCTACGCAGCGTCCTGCGCTGATCATCGCGCACAATAAAACTCTGGCGGCGCAGTTATATGAAGAATTCAAAGGCCTCTTCCCGGAAAATGCCGTGGAATACTTTGTCAGCTATTATGATTATTACCAGCCGGAAGCTTATCTGCCGACTACGGATACCTACATTGAAAAAGATTCCGCCATCAATGAAGAAATTGATAAAATGCGCCATTCGGCAACGCATTCCCTTTTGACAAGGCGTGACGTTATTATTGTCGCCAGTGTTTCCTGCATTTACGGTTTGGGCTCGCCGGATGCCTATTTAGAGATGATTGTTCAACTGGAAGTGGGCAAAGATTTTCCGCGTGATGAATTACTGCACAAACTGGTGGAAATTCAATATGAACGCAATGATATTGATTTCCATCGCGGCACATTTCGCGTGCGCGGCGATATTGTGGAAATATTTCCTCCTTATGAAGACGAGCAGGCCCTGCGGATAGAATTTTTCGGCGATACGATCGAATCAATGGCACTGATTGATCCGCTGCGGGGGAAAAAAATAAGCACGGTCAATAAAACAGCCGTTTATCCCGGCAGCCACTATGTTACCACACGCGACAATCTCAAAAGAGCGACTGCCGATATCCGCGCGGAACTGGCGCTGACGTTGGCCGAATATAAAGAACAAAACAAGCTACTGGAGGCGCAGCGTCTGGAACAGCGCACTAATTTTGATCTGGAAATGATGGAAGAGATGGGCTACTGCCAGGGCATTGAAAATTATTCCCGCCATTTAACCGGACGCAAGCCCGGCCAGCCGCCGCCGACACTCATTGAATATCTGCCGCAGGATGCGCTGATTATTATCGATGAAAGCCACGCTACGTTGCCGCAAATCGCCGGCATGTACCGCGGCGACAGATCGCGCAAGGAAACACTGATTAAATACGGATTCCGTCTGCCCTCCGCGCTGGATAACCGCCCCTTGCGTTTCGACGAATATGAGGCATTAACCAACCAAAGACTTTATATATCAGCAACACCGGCTGTTTATGAGTTGCAAAAAACAAATGGCAAAAGAGTGGAGCAAATCATTCGTCCGACGGGGCTGATGGACCCGGAAATTGAAGTAAAACCGGCAAAGCATCAGGTTGACGATTTGCTCGAAGAAATCAGACTGAGAATTAATAAAAATGAACGTGTGCTGGTGACGACGCTAACCAAGAGAATGGCGGAAAATTTAACTGATTACTACGCAGGCCTGGATATTAGAGTGCGCTATCTTCATTCCGATATCCATACTCTGGAGCGAGTCAGCATCATCAGGGATTTGCGTTTAGGAGAATTCGATGTTCTTATCGGAGTGAACTTGTTGCGTGAAGGGTTGGACATTCCCGAAGTATCGCTGGTGGCGATACTTGATGCCGACAAGGAAGGATTTTTGCGCTCCGAGCGGTCGCTTATTCAGACGAGCGGACGAGTCGCGCGAAATATCAGCGGCAAGGTCATCATGTACGCCGATAAAATCACTAAATCGATTCAGGCCTGTCTTGATGAAACCAAACGCCGCCGGATTATTCAAAAGAAATATAATGAAGAAAATAATATAACGCCGGAATCAATTAAAAAGTCGATCAGCAATGTCCTGGGCTCAATTTATGAAGCTGACTATATGACCGTGCCGATAGATTCTAAAGGAAAAGTCATTCCGACCAGAGAAGAAGATTTGCCGGTGTTGATCGCCAAGCTTACGAAAGAAATGAAAAAGGCGGCAAAAAATATGGAATTTGAACATGCCGCCGAACTGCGTGATGAGCTAAAAGAGCTAAACAAAATTCTGCTGGAGATGGGTTAGTTCCACTTCACGTCATTCAAATGCATCTAGTATACACCGGAGAATAAGCGCGGAGTCCTGCGCAGAACCTAATAACCTAAATACCCTAAAGGGCACCATGGGGTCACACGGGTCACATGAGGTCACACGTGCCGGAGGAATCCAGTGATAATAAAATAGTTATAAACTTCTTCCTTGTAATGTTGTTTTTCTCGGTTTCCCAATTCATACAACATTTCGGAAATAATCAAAAAATGGCTGAACTCTAACCTTACATGTGGTACAAGTATAGGCGGTGGGTCACTATGCTAAATAAAGTAAATATTAGTTCCAAGGAACAGATTCTAATTGTTTATGTCGTTTTGGCAGCGATTACACTTGCTGTCTTCTGGCAGGTGAGTCAATATGACTTCATCAAACTTGATGATAACATTTATGTTACCAATAATTTTCGCATAAAGTCCGGCATTTCGCTGGAAGGAATTCGCTGGGCGTTCAGTACAACCTACGCCCAATTCTGGCACCCCCTGACATGGCTATCCCTGATGTTTGACTATCAACTTTTTGGTTTGAATGCCGGTGGTTATCACATGACCAATCTCATCCTGCATATCCTGAGCACTCTTCTGCTTTTCTGGCTTTTCAACCGCATGACAGGAGCTCTCTGGAAAAGTGCTTTTGTCGCCGCTCTATTCGCTCTTCATCCTTTGCATGTGGAATCAGTCGCTTGGATTTCTGAACGCAAAGATGTCTTAAGCGCGTTTTTCTGGATGCTTACTCTTTGCCTTTATGTCTATTACGCGGAAAAACCGGTTATAAGAAGGTATCTGCTCGTTCTTTTCTCATTTATCTGCGCTCTGATGAGCAAGCCAATGGTTGTAACTTTACCCGTGGTTATGATTCTTCTGGATTACTGGCCGCTGGGACGTTTTGAATTGAAAAAAGGTAATTTAATTTTATGGCAATTGAAGGAAAAGACACCTTTTTTTATTTTATCCACTGTTTTTTCCATCATCACATTTTACGCTCAGTACAAGCCCTCCGGAAAATATTTTCAGTATTCCTCAAATTCACGGCTCGCCAATGCGCTTGTTTCTTTTGTTACTTATCTGGAAAAAACATTCTGGCCTCATGATATGGCTGTTTTCTATCCTTTCTCTGCTCAAATTCCTTTGCTACCGGTAATAGTAGCATCCTTACTAATTCTCGTTATCACAACTTTTGTCATTGTAATGGTTAGACGTCTGCCGTATCTTTTTATCGGATGGATATGGTACGTGATAACTATTGCACCTGTTATCGGAATCATTAAGGTCGGAGATTTCGCGATGGCCGATCGCTACCATTACCTGCCCTCTATCGGCATTAGCATCATGTTGGTTTGGGGAATATCTGCTTTGATTAAAAGTGAAGCAACAAGAAAAAAGTTTTTTCCCACTGCGGCAATAGCCTTTCTTGTATTTCTGACGGTTTTATCATGGAAGCAATGCGATTACTGGAAAAACGATATCAACCTTTTTAATCATGCCTTGCAGGTTACGAAAAATAATTATGTGGCGCTTAATGGTTTCGGCCTAGCCCTTGTTAAAGCCGGAAAAATCAAAGAGGCTATTGATAATTATAATGAGGCCATAAGCATAAAACCAAATTATCCACCGTCCTACATTAGTCGGGGGTTTGCTTACTTTGACCTAGGCCAGTATCAGCGTGCCATAGAGGACTGTAACGAGGCTATTCGCCTAGATGCTGATTATGCAGAACCCTATTTCATCCGTGGAAATAGTTACTATAATTTTGGCCAGTATCAGCGTGCCATAGATGATTATAACAAGGCAATCTGGCTGAAATTGGATTATACCGATGCCTACTACAACAGGGGAGTTGCTTATTTAAAGCAGGGCAATAAAAAGCAACACTGCCGCGATGCACAAAAAAAGTGTGAATTAGGAAATTGCAAATTGTTAGAAATGGCCAAAAATAAAGGGGACTGCCGTTGATTTTATAAGGATTATTTTAAATAACCTATGTCAGAAAAAATCATTTTAAAAGAAAAAATGACTTCCGCCCCGCGCAGTCCCGGCGTTTATATCATGAAAGACGCGCAGGGGAAGATTATTTACGTCGGCAAGGCCAATGATCTGAAAAGCCGTATCAGTTCTTATTTTACAGGCAAGGACATACGCCCCATGGCGCCGTTTCTGATGGCGCGGGTTAACGATATTGAATTTATTACCACCTCTACGGAAAAAGAAGCGCTTATTTTAGAGAACAACGTAATCAAGCGCCACCGTCCACGCTACAACATCAATCTGCGCGACGATAAAACTTATTATCATTTATCCCTTGATCCTGCGGAAAAATTTCCGCGTTTACAATTGGTGCGTAAGAGAATGAATAACGCCGCTTTGTATTTCGGCCCCTATCCATCGGGATTGGCCGCGAAGGAAACTCTGCGTTTTGTGCAGCAGGTATTTCCACTGCGCAGTTGCCGTAACCGCGATTTTAAGTTGCGTCCCAGACCTTGTCTGGAACATCAGATTGGCCGCTGTCCCGCTCCCTGCAAGGGATTGATCGATGAGGATTCTTATCGAAAATTAGTCGAAAATGTAGTCTCTTTTTTGCAGGGAAGGCGTCGCGAATTGATTTCCGGGATCAAAGCGCAAATGGAAGAGGCGGCGCAAGATTTAAACTTTGAAGAGGCGGCGCGCCTGCGTGACCGCATCGGCGCCTTAGAGCACGCGCTGGAAAAACAAAATGTCGATTGGGGCGGAACAAAGGATCAGGATGTTCTGGGCGTTTATGCGCACGAAGATAATTATCAGCTTTGTATTTTATTTGTGCGCGGGGGAAAGCTTCTGGGCAGTAAATATTTCGCGCCGGTTAAAATGAAAATGGATTCGGCAGAAATCATATCTTCATGTTTGACTCAATATTATGACGGCGGCGTGAATATCCCGGATGAAATTATTATTCCCTGCCCTTTGCCGGACGAGTCAGTTATTATAGAATGGCTGACGGATAAGAAACAGAAAAAGGTTGTACTGACTGTGCCTTCTCGCGGAACAAAGAATGCTTTGCTGGATATGGCCGTTGCCAATGCCCAAAGCCTTTGGGGGTCCGGGAAGAAAAAGGAAGAACAAAAAACAGCGGGCATGAAAATTCTTCAGGAAAAACTATCGCTCACGAAACTGCCGCAGAGAATGGAGTGTTATGATATTTCCAATATCAGCGGCAAGCATGCTGTGGGGTCTATGGTTGTCTTTCAGGACGGTGAGCCGGACAAATCAAGCTACCGCCGCTTTCGGATCAAGTCAGTATCAGATTCTGACGATTATGCCATGATGTACGAAGTGCTCTCGCGTCGGTTTGCGCGGGGAGAGAATCTGCCTGATTTAGTTGTGGTTGATGGCGGCAAAGGCCAGTTAAATGTCGCTCTTTCCGTGTTGAGAGATTTAAAAATTAAAATAGATGTCATTGGTTTGGCGAAGGAAGAGCGCGTCATATTTTCCAGTAAAGGCATTAGTAAAAAGAAAGCCGCAAAATCAGAAGATCGTGTTTATCTGCCACGGCGTAAAGACGCCGTTTATCTTTCCACCTGGCCGCAGGCCATGCGGTTGCTTCAGCAGGTGAGGGATGAAGCGCACCGTTTTGCCTTGAGCTATCATCATCAGATAAAGCAAACAAATGATCTACGTTCGATTCTTGATGATATCCCCGATGTCGGTGAAGCACGCAGGAATATATTGCTGAAGCATTTTGGTTCAAGCAATCAAGTTAAAGACGCGACTCTTGAGGAATTGCAAAAAGTGTCGGGAATTGGTAAAGAACTGGCGGAGAAAATATATTCTTATTTGAGAAATGAAAAGTGAGCATGATGATTTATTATGAGTTTAGTGACGATTTTTATTCTGGCTGTCGGACTTGGTGTGGATGCTTTTTCCGTGGCAATAGGTATCGGCGCCACAAATGATAAAAAATCATGGGCTCCGGTTTTACGGCTGGCCGCTGCTTTTGGTATTTTTCAGTTCGTAATGCCCATTATCGGTTGGCTGGCCGGTCTGACTGTCGTCGAAATTATAGCGTCATTTGATCACTGGATTGCTTTTACTCTTCTGGCTTTGGTCGGCGGAAAAATGATCTGGGAAGGTTTTGAAAAAGAAAGCGATGAGGAGAAAGCCGATCAAACACGCGGCTGGCCGCTGCTTCTGCTTTCCATTGCCACCAGCATTGATGCACTCGCTGTTGGATTCAGCTTTTCCATATTAAAGGTGCCCGTTGTTTTTCCCGCGGTAGTAATTGGTGTGGTTTGTTTTTTAATGACAGTCACCGGTATGTTATTCGGCAAGGTCTTGGCAAAGCTCTTCGGCAGGAAGGTTGAAATATTCGGCGGCTTGGTTTTAATTGCTATCGGTGTAAAGATTCTTATTGACCACGGGATATAATATTTATGCATTATCAAGTCATTAATGGGGAAAGTGGGCTGTTGATAAACGTTCATCTGCGGCGTTGCGCTGCAAACCGCACCGCTCAATGTATATCTATATACGCCTCGCGATACTGTTCTTGCGCGCCTTGCATCTAAGCATTTTTGAACAGCCCAGAAATATGTGGATTTTAAAAAACATAAAAAAGGCTATGGTTTATTGGGTATGATAAAAAAATCAGTATTTATTGTCTTATTGCTGTTAATCCTTCCTCTTTTTTCGTGTTCGACTTTTCTATCTGAAAAATATACCGCCGAAGTTTCCAAAGGACAATGCCTGCCAGTTTTTCCCGATAAGAATGGCTGGTATGGCGGTGATGGAGCCTACTCCATCTCGCTGGATCAGGAGCGCACCCTGTGGCTGTTCGGCGATACATTTGTTGCCAATGAGGAAGGCAGAAAAGACCGCGTTAATATGGATGTTGTACTGGGAATAACGCTGGCAATTTCCACCTGCTCCGCGAATAACAAATTTAAAATTCAATATTATCTGAAGAAGAAAAACGAAAAATTTGTGTCATCATTTGGTGAAAACGAATGGCTCTGGCCGCAGGACCCTTTTATAGTCAATAATGTTTTATATATTCCTTTAATAGCCGTTGCAGCGATAGATAAAAAAGGGGAACTTTTCAAATTTAAAATTACAGGACACAAATTAGCGCGGATAAAAGATTTTTCGGCTGCTGATCCTTATAAATGGATTGTGGATTACATTGATCTAACGCAGGCGATTCCGCAGGAAATTGCCGCTTTCGCGACAACTTCCGTTGTTCATGATAATTATGTTTATTTTTATCCGTTCTACAATTATTCCAAAGACGCGGTAAATGTTTTAGGGAATATTCTTGCCCGGATTCCCGTAAGCAAACTGGATAATCCAGCGGATGCCATTGAATATTTTACTAAAGAAGGAACATGGCTAAACAACCTGAATCCCGCACGAGTAAAAGTTGTTCTGGATGCCTGTGTTTCCGAATTAAGCGTAAGATACCATGCTGCCGATAAGAAATGGATTGCTGTTTACTTAACCACGCAAAACAAAGGCAATAAGTTTTTATATCAGGTTGCTGATGAACCGGAAGGCCCCTGGACAGAGCCGAAAGTTTTAGGTGTGATGGTTCTCGAAGTTGATCCCAATAGCATGCTGTATGACAAAAACAATTTTTGTTATGCCGGCAAAGAGCATATTGAATTTGCCCGAAAGAGAAATCTGATTGTAACTTACGTTTGTAATTCAGCGGAAGATATGCAAAGCCAATCAAGCTTCCTCCGCCGCAATCTTTTTCTCTACCGACCGGTTGTAAACAACATAAACTACTGAAATGCATATTGCTCTACTATTACTGGATTCCCCGGTCAAGCCGGAGAATGACAAAGAATAAACTCATACAAGCTCGATATTCAAAGTAGAATGCGGCGGATATTTTTTATATACTTTACTTTAAATTCAGCTTTCAAATCAAAGATGATATCGCAGCGGCGAGGAAGAGGCGACGCAGTCATATAGTATAATACGTCGAGGAGCCGATGACGAAGCCAACAAAGATAGCGCTTTGAGTTGGAAGTTAAATCATATTCCAAGCCATTTGACAAAATTGAACGCCGCAATCCCGCCCAGGTAGGAAACAACGAGCGTCATAGCAATGGTGGAATAAAACCATTTATTGCTGTTCATTTCTTTTTTCAAGACGGCGATTGTCGCGGCGCAGGGTATAAAAAGCATCATCATCACAAGAAATGATGCGGCTGATTCCGGGCTCATGATGGTGGGCAGCATATTGGTCAAACCTTCTCTGCCCACGGAATAAAGAACTCCCAACGTGGCCACAACATTTTCTTTTGCCACCAGGCCGGTTAAAAGCGCGGTAATCATCTTCCAATCTAATCCCAGCGGGACACCCAGCGGTTGGAGCAATTTACCAAACGAAGCAAGAAAGCTGTCTTCCACTTTCCCTGATGGGAAGTAAGATAGAAGCCAGACAATCAAGGATACACCCAGAATGACGGTTCCCGCTTTGCGGATAAAGGATATTGTTCGTGACCAGATGACCATAATGATCGTTTTTATATCGGGGCTGTGGTAGATGGGCAGCTCCATGATAAAAGGAGCGTCCTGTTTCCCAAGAACCTTGTTGACGAAAATTCCGGCGACACCGAGCACCGCGATATTCAGAGCCAGAATGCTCCAGGATACATAAGCGGCATTTTCTCTGAAAACGGCGGCGGAGACAAGCGTCAATATGGCTAGCCGCGCAGTGCAGGGAACAAAAGGAATTAAAAGCAATGTGATCATCCGGGCCTTGCGTGTTTCAATAATTCTTGTACCCAGAACTGCAGGTACGTTGCAACCAAAGCCCAGGCACATCGGAATAAAGCTTTTTCCATGCAGGCCGACAAGATGCATGATTCTGTCCATAACAAAAGCGGCACGCGCCATATAACCGATATCTTCCAAAAGAGCCATGATGGCAAAAAAGATCAGCAAAACAGGTATAAAAGTGAGCACAGAGCCCGCTCCGCCAATAACGCCGTTGAGCATTAGTCCCTGAATCCATGCCGGCCAGCCGGTTGTCAATGGTTCACAAAATTGAATGAATTGGTGGATAAGATTGCTCATCGTATTTTGCAGCGGAACTCCCACCGCATAGGTGAGAAAAAAGACAAAGGCCATGACCGCAAGTAAAATAGGAATGCCCAAAATCGGCCGTGTCAGGATATGGTCAATTCTATCGGTCAGCACCACTTGACCCATTTTAAAGCGGGAGACGGCCGCTCTGGTTATTTTTTCAATCCAGTCGTAACGGCCATTGACAACGGCATGCAGGGCGTCTTCATGCTTGATGAGAAGATTCTGTATCTCATCCCACGCGGATTTCCGCGCATTATTTTCCACCATTGTTGATACTTCCGGGTCGCCTTCCATCAATTTTATGGTAACCCATTCGGGCGTGTAAGGCTCCTGAATATAAGGCCGGACTTGTTCCAAAATGTCCCGATAAATATCTTGATGGTCGGCGGAGACTTCCGGTAATTCAGGGTTATATTTATATTCACCTGAAGCGATCGTTGAAATTTGATTCACCAGTTCTTTGATGCCGCTGTTGCGTTTGGCCACCATGGGAATAACTGGTATTTCCAACGAATCCTGCAATGCCCGTATATCAATTTCTGTGCCTTGAGCGGAAGCGACATCAATCATATTGATGGCTACAATGACCGGACGATTGAGTAATAAAACTTCGGATAAAAGATAAAGGCCTCTTTCCAGTGCCGCAGCGTTTAATATGAGCACTACGAGATCGGGTTTTTCCTTAATGATGAAATCACGGGCAACCCTCTCTTCTTCGGAAAACGCGGTCAGGCTGTAAGTTCCCGGCAGATCGACGATTCTGATTAAAACATTATCGGCGCGATGAGTTCCCTCTTTCTTTTCCACCGTTTTTCCCGGCCAGTTGCCGACATGCTGGGACAAACCGGTAAGAATATTAAACACCGTCGATTTGCCTACATTGGGCTGGCCGACAAGGGCTACAAAGATTTCTTTTTCGATAGGCGGCAGGCAGACTTCGTCGTCGGGGTCGATTTTATAAACCATTATTTTTGAAGCTTCGCCCTGGCCCAGCGCAATCCGTGTATTTGCTACTTGAATGACGATAAGGCCACCGCTGGCCTGAGCGATCCGGAATCTGGCATTCGTGACTATACCCATGCCGGCCAGACGGCTGGTCAGGGCCGAGCCGTCTTCAATGGAATGAATAACTCCCTGATCGCCTTCATGCAAAGATGTTATAGTAATTGGATCGTTCATTAATTTATACTTTCCCAATCATTTGATGCTGATTCGATATTTTTTTAAGAGCAACTCCGGGCCGTATGAATCTTTTGTCCGGCGTAAATTTTTATTGCCCATATCTTCCTCGAGATTGAGATACTTATATTGAGACTGCAATTTCTTTGCTGTGTCATTAAACATAAACTCATAAATGCCGTGATACTTCGTGGATGCTTTGGCAAAATGCAGGCAAAACGTATCCACGTTGAGTTCTTCGCCGATAATTAAACCCGCCGGTTCATTTTCAATGTAATATATTGTTCCCCAGAGAGCAAGCTCGGGAATTTTTTGCAGAGCTTCGCTGCATTGCTCGAAATCGGTTTTATCCGGCGTTAATCCGGAATCGTTTTGCCATTCCTGTAAAATATTCATAGCGTCCGGGAAATTTTTTATAGACAACTGTTTATCTTCGGGCACGTATAGAGAAAGAAATTGGTTTAAGTGATTTCGATGGCGTGTGTATTGTCTTCCCTTAAAATTGGCCATTTTTTCGGTAAGGTAAATGTAGTCGGATTCACTGTCGTCGCAGTTTATGACGAATTTATCCGCCGGGAAAAAAGAAAGCCATTCTTCGGGTATGGGAAAGAAACAGCCCTGGCGGCCTAAAAGATCATGGAATGTCTGCATGTCACAGCCGCATAGATCATTTAAAGGCATGATGTAACGCTGTTCTTGTTTATTCTGGCCGGAAATAAATAACCCGCAATCCGTTGTTAAAAATTCATAATGGCTGATTTTACGAAACAGATAAACATTGGCGAAGGTATAATCGGAAATTTGTAAATTCATTTGATGAAAGCGATCCGTCAGACAATCATGGTGCTTCAAATCAACGGTTTCGATTGTTTCCATATAAATATTTATTTAGTCCTTTCTTTGTTCGGTTCAAAGAATAAATTTGTGATTATTATCTTTGAGCCAGCGTCTGTGTATCTTATATTCCGGCATGACCACTTCTATTAATTTCCAAAATGCCGCTGAATGGTTCTTTTCTTTAATGTGCATCAGCTCATGCACAATCACGTAATCAATTATATCCGGCGGCGCCATAATCAGCCGGAAGCTGAAGGACAAATTGTCATCAGCCGAACAAGAGCCCCAGCGTTTTTCGGCGGAAGTTATCTTAACATTTTTCGCCCGCAGTTTAAGCTCGCTGCTATAAAAATCAATACGCTGCCGGATATGTTGCTTGGCTTTCTTCTTATACCACGAAACAAAGTAAAACATTCCTTTTTCTGCCGCATCAGCGGTGTTAAGATAAAAACGATTGCCCCAAAAAACAAGGCCTTAACAATACGCAACGGTCGAGGCGTTAGACATAACA
>CAVQCU010000054.1:0-8290 GCA_963710995.1 uncultured delta proteobacterium | reverse complement strand
AAGTAGAGGTCAATACTAAAACTGGTGATGTAAAAGTCCTGAAAATGACCACCGTGGTTGATCCCGGAACGATTATCAATCCTCAGGCCGTCATCGGTCAGGTTGAAGGAGGGGCAGATATGGGTGCGGGATATGCACTCAGGGAACACTTTGTTCTTGGAAAATCAAAGGACTGGATTACCTACAAATTCCCCACTATTGGTATGTCTTTCGACCAGGAGACGGTTCTGCTTGAGTCTCCAAGGGCCAGGGGTCCTTTAGGTGCTACCGGTATAGGCGAGTTTACTTTGATGGCCACGCATCCGGCAATTGCTAATGCGGTTTACAACGCGATCGGCGCGCGTATTTATGATTTGCCCATTACTCCGGATAAGGTATTGGCGGCTTTAGGGAAAAATAAATAAACTGGTTAACAGAATTCTTTGATGAATGAAGCTGAAGGGAAAACGATTAAACCACCGTATACCCGCACGATCGGCGGTGTTAATGTCTTGTTCAACGGGGAGGGGTTTTTTTAAATCCCTCCCAGTGGACAGATGAGGTGTTTGAGGTTCTGGCACATGAGGCCGGAGTGGATGAGATAAGCGATACGCAGCGTATGGCAGTTCACTTCATTAGAAAGTTTTACAAAGAGGGGAAAAGCCCCCCTGAACCACCACCTCGAAGGTTGGAACCAATACGAGCATGGCAGAGCTCGAAGTCTTGTTTCCCGGCGGCATCAAGTATGGGTTACGCCGCTTGGGTGGCCTGCCGGATCCCAAGGGCTGCAGGAAGGCTATCGGTTGGAACGTCAAGAAAGATTAATATACCTCGATAATGCCGCCACTGTTTTTCCAAAGCCCGAAGGGGTCTTGCGTAAAATGATGGGCACCTACCAGTCTTTCGGCGTCTCTCCCGGCCGCGGCGGTTATGACTTGGCAATGATGGCCTCAGATCTGGTTATGGACGTCCGGGAGCATCTCTGCCGGTTTTTCGGAAGCGATGATCCTGAGCGGGCGATATTTGCATCCAATGCATCGGATGCGCTCAATTTGATTATCCAGGGAATGATTGAACCAGGCTGTCATGTGGTGAGTTCTCGATTGGAACATAACTCCGTGCTCCGTCCCCTTCATCATTTTCAGGAGCAAGGAATCCTTACCTATGACTTGGTGGAATTTGACGGTCAGGGGCGCATAGACCCGGAGGATATCGCCCGCGCGATAAAACCGGCAACAAAGATGGTGATCATCAACCATGCATCCAATGTTATAGGAACCATTCAAAATGTGAAAGCAATCGGCCGGGTTTGTCAGAATCATAATGTTCCCCTCATCCTTGATGTGGCTCAAAGCGCCGGGTTGGTACCCATACACATGCGGGAATGGGGAGTAAGTGCTTTGGCCTTTACAGGACACAAGTCGCTGCTTGGACCTTCAGGAATCGGGGGTCTTGTGTTTACCAGTGATGTCGATATTCGAACTACTCGGTTTGGCGGCACCGGGGTCGATTCCGAAAGTTTAGTGCACACCCAGTCTTATCCCCACCGTCTGGAAATCGGGACGCTGAATCTTCTGGGCATCATCGGCCTGGGAGCCGGGTTGGAATACGTGGAACAGACCGGCATTGATGTCATGCGGACAAGGGAAGTCGCTCTGGCGCAAAGATTGGCGCAGGGTTTATCCGAAATCCCCGCTGTCCGAATGCATGGTCCTTCCGGTTGGGACAATCGCTTGGCCGTGCTCACGATAAATGTCCAAAATATGGTGCCTGAAGATGTCGGTGCCATCCTGGACGGCGATTATGGCATTGCTGTTCGGACCGGACTGCAATGCGCACCCTTGGTACATCGGAATTTGAAAACGTTCCCACAAGGAGGTATCCGTTTTAGCATAGGTCCCTTCAATACGATCAACGATATTGATGTCGCTATTTCTGCTATGGCCGAGATCAGTAAAAATAAATGAGTGCATTGATTTTCTTCCAGCCTTGAAAAGGGAAAATAGGAGACTCAGAGATATTTTTGCCTCCCATTAAGCAGTCAATTAGATGTTTAGATAAGTAGAAGGAATTTACTCATGAAAGATCTTTTTCTAATATGCTCAAATTTACTGGAAGATGGTGAAGATGTGGTCATGATAACGATCATTGATCAGGAAGGGTCAGCGCCGCGTACCGCCGGAAGTAAAATGTTGGTACGCCGCAATGGAGTCATAGTCGGCACTATTGGAGGAGGCATCTTTGAAGCCCAGGCAATCCAAATGGCGCAGGAAGTTTTCCAAAGCGGACAGGCGATGACCCGGGATTTCCGGTTTTCATGCAGTGGGGTAACCGGCATGGACATGATCTGCGGCGGAAGGGCAGAGATATATGTAGATTTGTTGCGGTCTTGTTATCCTGAAAACGCGGAAGTATGCAGGGCAATCAACGATTTAAAACGCCGCGATCAGGATGCCTACCTGATCACTAAAATCGTTACAGGGTCGGGAAGTGAAGATCGGATAAAGCTGGCTCTCATAACCAAGGACAAAGAACCCGTAGGGATGCCCCTGACTGAAGAAGATCAAGAGGCATTACAAAATTTGCGCAAAGGACGGTATCCTGGGCGTGCGAAGTTGGGAGAAACACTGTACCTGATTGAGCCTGTTCATTATCCCGGTACAGTCTATATCTTTGGTGCAGGTCACATATCACAGAAGCTGGCGCAATTGACTCTCTTAGTCGATTTTCAAACCGTTATCCTGGATGACCGTGAAGAATATGTAAATGAAAAGCGTTTTCCGCAAGCGGACCAGATCATTGTTACTGAAAATATGAATGATTGTATGAAGGACTTACAAATCTCCAGGAACAGCTACATTGTCATCGTAACCCGTGGTCACGCTTATGATATGATCGTACTTGCTCAAGCCCTTCAGACAGATGCCGGTTATATCGGAATGATCGGCAGTAAAAGAAAGCGTGAAACCATATATAAGCATTTACGTCAGTCGGGAATATCAGAAGAAGCACTGTCAAGGGTACATTCTCCGATAGGGATCGATATCGAAGCAGAAACGCCGGAAGAAATAGCAGTCAGCATCATTGGCGAGTTGATTAAGGTAAGGGCGAAACTGATCTATGGTTAAGATTGAAGATCGTGTGGCGACAATCGTTCTCGCAGCAGGATATTCAAGCAGGATGGGAGGGGCATTTAAGCCCTTATTGAAACTCGGTGCTTATACGGTTTTGGAGCGCGCGGTCATGTCACATCTTGCTGCGGGTATTCAAAACGTTAGGGTGGTAGTGGGCTATCGAGCGGATGAGGTCATAGAATCTGTCAAACATTTAGGCATTAGCGTTGTGAGAAACCGGAATTTCGATAAGGGGATGTTTTCTTCTATACAGGCAGGTGTAGCGACCTTAAATACTGAAGTCCAAGCTTTTTTTATCATGCCTGTTGATATCCCTTTGGTTAATTCAGCAACAATCCGGAAAATTCTTGGCAACTATGAGAGGAATTATTACGGCATCACATATCCAGTATATAAAGGCAAGAAAGGGCACCCTCCCCTGATCACAAGCAAATATATTTCTGAAATTATAGAGTCTCCGGCACCGGATGGTTTAAGGGGAATATTGAATAGCCATGAAGATGAGGCATGCGGTGTAGAAGTAGACGATGAGGCCGTTCTATTGGATATTGACACATTTAAAGACTATCGCTGGCTTCTGCGTTATAGGTACAAGGAGAATATTCCAAATCAAGAACAGTGCATTAAACTTCTTGAGGAAGCGCAAGTTGAAGAATCGGTTCGGGATCATTGTTGCATGGTCGCTGCTGTTGCCTGTCTATTGGTTAGTCTGTTGAACAATACAGGAGCGGGCTTGAACATGAAGTTGGTAAGATCTGCAGCATTGCTTCATGATATTAGGCGAAACGAGAAAGATCATGCACTGGCTGGGGCAATGTTTTTGAGAACGTGCGATTATGCACGGGTGGCTGAAATTGTGGCTGCACATATGGACATAGAAAGTGCGGATGGTGAGTTTCCAACAGAGACCGAAATCGTCTATCTTGCGGATAAATTGGTGATGGGGCAGCATTGTGTGCCTCTCAATGCGCGGTTTGCAGTCGCATTGGAGCGTCATAAAGGAGACGAAAAGGCCCGCATGTCCATCTTGCGAAGGCAAGAACAAGCTGAAAAGATAAATAAAAAAGTGGAAAGAATCATTGGATGCACACTGGAAGAAATACTTCCGATGAATTTTACTGATCAAGTAAAAGAAAACCTGAGGGAGGTATGAGTCAGTGCTTAAAGTAAGAGTGGAAGACGCCGTCGGTATGGTTTTATGCCATGACATCACTCAGATCATACCCGGAGAGTTTAAAGGAAGAGCTTTCAAAAAAGGACACATCGTTACGACTGAAGATATCCCTAAAATGCTGCGGATAGGAAAAGAGAATCTGTATGTCTGGGACAAAAAAGAGGGATACCTGCACGAGGACGAGGCGGCCCTTCGTATTGCCGAGGCCGTTGCGGGATCGGGTATTTCTTTGACGGAACCTAATGAGGGGAAAATCAATCTGGTTGCCGGTTTGCGGGGCTTATTAACAATAAAGGTCAGCGGACTTAATGAAATAAATAACGAAGATCAGGTTGTTGTGTCCTCTCTGCACAGAAATCAAATTGTAGAGACTGGAACGGTTGTGGCCGGCACAAGGGTCATTCCTCTGGTCATAGATCACAAAATCATCGAACGGGTGGAAGAACTTGCCGAAAGGTATAAACCCATTATGGAAGTTAAGCCCCTGTTGGGAATGCGAGTGGGCATCGTGGTAACCGGGAGCGAAGTTTATAAGGGACGGATTGAGGATAAGTTCGGCCCGGTTGTAGCAGAAAAAGTTACAAAACTCGGGTGCAGCGTCATAAGAAAGATTAATGTAACGGATAGTATTGAAATGATCTCAGATGAAGTTAAAAACATGCTGCGTGAAGGTGCTGAATTAATCCTGATTACCGGCGGCATGTCTGTTGATCCGGATGATTTGACTCCTGCCGGAGTTGTAGCTGCGGGTGGCACGATTGTTTCCTACGGCGCTCCAGTTTTGCCGGGATCCATGTTCATGGTTGCTTATATCGAAGAGACACCTGTACTGGGGTTACCCGGTTGCGTAATGTATTCAAAAAATACTGTTTTTGATTTGTTATTGCCCCGTATCCTGGCGGGAGAAAAGATTACCCGTCAGGACATTGTCATTCTTGGACACGGAGGACTTTGCGCCAATTGTTCTCCTTGCAGATTTCCATCCTGTTCTTTCGGAAAAGCATAGTATTCTCGAAAAAGGCGGATACTCGGACGGATCGCAGGGAAGTGACATAAATGTAATTCCATTTTGTATTCAAAGGGAGGTTTATATTTTATGAAAAAAATTGCTTTTTATATACTTTTTCTATTATTTTGCATACCGCAGTTATCTTTTGCACAAAATAATATCATGGTAGCGGTTGCTGCGAATTTTATCGAGCCGTTCAAGGAAATAGCCGACCTATTTGAAACGAATACTCACATTAAAGTAGAGCCGACATTCTCTTCAACCGGTAAACTCTTTGCACAGATCACCCAGGGTGCGCCTTATGATGTGTTCCTCTCTGCCGATGAGTCGAGACCAGATGAGCTTTATAAGAAAGGGCTTTCAGGGAAGCCTTTTGTTTATGCAAAAGGGGCGGTTGTCCTATGGACCGCACGGAAAGACCTTTGCGATGCAGTCGATTGGAAGAAAGTTCTTGTACGGGTTGATGTAAAGAAGATTGCAATAGCTAACACCGAGACAGCCCCCTATGGAACAGCATCCATGAAGGCCTTGAAGGAAGCCGGTCTATGGGATAGCTTGCAGGTGAAATTAGTTTTTCCCCAGGATATTGCCCAGGCCTTTCAGTACGCTTCTACCGGAAGTGTGGATGCTGGTTTCTGCGCCCTTTCTTCCGCCCTTTCGCAGCAGGGCAAGTCTGGGTGTTACCTTGTGATGAAAGAAGCACCTGTTGTCGTCCAGACTGCATGCGTGCTCAACAGGACAGGGCAGAAATTGGCTGCCGAGAAGTTTACCGCATTCCTCCTCTCTCCAGAGGTAGATAAAGTGAAGAAGAGATACGGGTACAAGTAGACATGGATTTAGTTGCTTTATACCTTTCCATCAAGCTTGCCGTGGTGAGCACGATCGTGTTGATCATTATCGCGGCCCCGCTCTCCTATACCCTTGTGTACTCACGACTTCCCGGCAAGCCCTTTCTCGATGCGATCATCAACCTTCCCATTGTATTACCGCCCACAGTACTGGGTTTCTACCTTCTCGTAGTCATGAGCCCAAAAAGTAGCATAGGACACGTTTGGGAGTCATTCTTTGGTTTTCCCCTCCTCTTCACCTTCACTGGAATTGTTATTGCATCGCTCATCTACAGCCTTCCTTTTGCCGTTGCCCCCATGAAAGCGGCGTTTGCCAGGATCGACCTTCGACTTGTCGAAAATGCCCAAGTGCTTGGGTTATCACCCATAGCTATTTTTTTCAGAGTGATCCTGCCTAATTCCCTGGCTGGAATTGCGGCTTCGGCAATCCTCGTTTTTTTACATACAATAGGCGAGTTCGGCGTAATCCTCATGGTGGGGGGCAGTATCCCAGGGAAGACCAAGGTGGCATCCATCGCTATTTATGAAGCTGTAGAGGCATTGCGGTATCAGGATGCCTGGCTGATATCCCTCACGCTTGTCCCTGTGTGTTTTGTGTTTCTGCTTATTGTGAACCGGCTTACGCCCGAGGTGCGACATGGGGCTTGATGTACGGATAAGGAAGAGGCTCAAGGACTTCGAGCTCAATATAGCGTTCTCCTGCGAGGACGGGAGACTGCTTGCCATTGTCGGGCCCTCGGGTGCGGGAAAGACTATCATCATCCGCACTCTGGCAGGGCTTCACAGGCCGGACCGGGGGCTCATCACCTGTAATGATGAAACGTGGGCCGACACTGAATACAATATCCATGTGTCTGCCAGGAAAAGAGGAATCGGGTACGTTTTTCAGGATTACACCCTGTTCCCGCATCTGAGTGTCTATAAGAACGTGGCCTTTGCGGCAAAGGACAAACAGAGAGTGGATGATCTTCTGAGACTGTTCGATATCTGGCACATCAGGGACAGCAAACCACATAAGATTTCAGGCGGGGAATGCCAGAGATGTGCCATATGCCAGGCCCTGGCCCGTTCACCCAGGGTTTTGCTTTTAGACGAGCCGTTTTCAGCCCTTGATGCGTTGACTCGAAGGAAACTCCGTGAGATGTTAAAGGCCCTGAAAAAGGAAATCCATATCCCCATCATTCATGTGACCCATGACATCCGGGAGGCACTTTTTCTGGCAGACGATATCCTGCCAGTGGTACAGGGCAGGATAGAAAACAAATGGTTGCTACAATTCATGCTCATGTCCAGGGAAATCGGCCGGTGTCCCGACGGCGGTATCAGGCCCGGAAACGATGAAGAAGAGGACATTGAGCTGACCATCGCTACGAAGGAGATCATGCGATGAATATTGGACCGTATTCCGTTGAAGACTACATGCACCTGGTCAAGTCGTTTCATGGCAATATTGCTCCCGGCATCATCATAGGCGGGTTCATGGTGGACCTTGCCGTGAAAAGCCTCCCCGAGGGTATACTGTTCGATGCCGTCTGCGAGACAAGCGCCTGCCTTCCTGATGCAATACAACTCCTCACACCCTGCACTATCGGTAATGGATGTCTCAATGTCGTTGAATTTGGCCGCTATGCCCTATGCCTCTATGATAAGTATCAGGGGAATGGCGTCAGGGTTATTGTCGACACGGATAAGCTTGAACATTGGCCAGAAATAAAGACATGGTTCTTGAAACTAAAACCCATAAAGGAACAGGACTCGAGAATCCTCAGGGATGGGATTATTGACGCTGGACCGGACATACTGTCAATCCAGCATGTGAAAGTAAAAGATATGCTTATTGGAAAGAAGGGTAATGGTGCCATTGCATTATGCCCTGGGTGCAACGAGGCATACCCCATAAAGGATGGCTCTGTCTGCCTATCATGCCAGGGCAATAATCTTTATTATAGAGATCCCCATGCTCAGAACGACATGCCGTTACTCAATATCTTTACAATTGTAAAGTCTTAAGATGCACTAAACTAGGGCGGAAAACATGAAGAGGAAGCCAATATCGTGAGTAGACTATGGAAATGGTTGAAGAAGATGCCCACCAAAGGACGATAGCGGTAAAGGTACCCGATCAGGTGCATTCAAGTTCAAAGTG
>CAVQCU010000053.1:0-11847 GCA_963710995.1 uncultured delta proteobacterium | reverse complement strand
GGATTATGAAAAACTTCCTGCGGGGGTGAAAAATTATGAGCCTCAAGACGCCCTTCTAGCCGGAAAAAGCGGACTGGAATTTTACGAAAAATTGATATATCAGGCGGCAGCTTTCCTGCAAAAAAATGGTTGGCTTTTGTTGGAAATTGGAGCTAAACAGGAATCAGGCGTCCGCGGGATCATGGAAGCCGCAGGTTTTTATGATAGCATCGAGATGCGCAGAGATTATGCCAGACTGCCGCGCGTGATTAAAGCAAGGAGAAAAATTAGTGGATAAAATAGTTATTAAAGGCGGAAAACCTTTATTAGGAGACGTTCAAATCAGCGGGGCAAAAAATGCCGCCCTGCCTATATTGGCTTCGGCCCTCTTGACCTCGGGTGAAAATACTTTTCATAATATCCCCGATCTTGTGGATATCAAAACGATTAAAAAGCTCTTAAAAAGTATGGGTGTGCAAATTGATGGAAATGAAACTTGCAAGGTAAGCGCTGAAAAGATTACTAGTTGTGACGCGCCCTATGAATTGGTCAAAACCATGCGCGCATCGGTGCTGGTGTTGGGACCGCTTGTTGCCCGTATGGGCTTCGCGCGCGTTTCTCTTCCCGGTGGCTGCGCTATCGGCGCAAGGCCGGTTAATCTGCACATCAAAGCCTTGCAAGAGATGGGGGCGCACATAGAATTAAACAACGGCTATATTGAAGCGAAGGCCAAAAAATTAAAAGGGGCGGATATTTATTTTGATATAACGACTGTAACCGGAACGGAAAACGTCATGATGGCAGCAACGCTGGCGGAAGGCACTACTGTTCTCAACAATGCCGCGCGTGAACCGGAAGTTGTCAATCTGGCGAATGCTTTAAAAGGCATGGGAGCGAAGATCAGCGGGGCAGGCACCGATACAATAATAATTGAAGGAGTTACTTCGCTAAAGCCTACGGAAGCTGAAATAATTCCCGACCGGATCGAAGCGGGGACTTTTATGATTGCCGCCGGTATGACGCGTGGCGAGATAAACATAATCGGCTGCAATCCCCACCATCTGGAAGCTTTGATCAACAAACTGCGGGATACGGGCATGAAGATTTCGCCCATTAAAGGCGGCCTGAAAATATCTTCCGGAGAAAAGATTAACAGTGTTGATGTTAAAACTCTTCCTTATCCGCGATTCCCTACCGATTTACAGGCGCAGATGATGGCTTATATGTCCATCGGCAGCGGTTTGAGCGTGATCTCCGAAACTGTTTTTGAAAACCGTTTTATGCATGTCAGTGAATTGCTGCGGATGGGAGCTGACATTGTCATCCAGGGCGGCAATGCGATTGTCCGGGGAGTGCCGATATTGCACGGAGCGCAAACGATGGCTACGGATTTGCGGGCTTCGGCTTCGCTGATTTTAGCGGCGCTGGCAGCTGAAGGAACGACGGAAATTTCCCGCGTTTATCATATTGATCGCGGCTATCAGTCAATAGAGAAGAAATTTTCCGCACTGGGCGCGGATATAAAAAGGATGACACAGTAACATGAAAGTAATTAAAGCCAACGCTGCCGAGTTTAAAGATTTTTTTCGCGATTTGCGCCAAAGAGGCGCCGCCTATTCTCCGAAACTTTTATCATCTGTGGAGGAAATTGTGCGCGATGTTGCCGCCAGAGGCGATGAAGCTCTGTTTCAATATACGGCAAAATTCGACCGTTATGAATTAACCGCGGCGACAGTAGAGGTAACACCAGCGGAAAGAAAGGACGCGCTGTCTTTAGTCCGGCCGGAAGATTTGGAAATTATTAAATCAGCAGCCCGGCGTATCGAAAAATATCATCTCAACCAGATTGTCGAGGGATGGTCTGTTAAGGCTGAGGAAGGTATAGAACTTGGCCAGCGTGTTTTGCCCCTGCGGCGAGTAGGCATTTATGCTCCCGGAGGAAAAGCTTTTTATCCTTCAACATTGCTTATGGCGGCAATTCCGGCGCGCATTGCCGGAGTGAAAGAAATTATTTTAGTCAGCCCGGCCAGAGACGGCAAATTAAATCCGCTGATTGCCGCGGCGGCCGAGGTAAGCGGAGTGCGGCGCATATTCAAGGTTGGTGGCGCGCAGGCAATAGCGGCGCTGGCTTACGGCACAAAAACGATTCCGCAGGTCGATAAAATAGTGGGGCCGGGAAATGCTTACGTTGCCGCGGCGAAGAAACTCGTTTTCGGCCAGGTGGATATAGATATGATTGCGGGCCCCAGCGAGATCGTTGTTATTGCCGATAACACGGCAAATGTTTCTTTTGTGGCGGCTGATATACTGGCGCAAGCCGAACATGATGAAATGGCGGCATCTGTTCTTTTAACGCCGTCTGAAAGTATAGCCCGCCGGGTATCGCAGGAAATTGATCAGCAACTGAGAACTTTATCGCGAAAAACAATAATGGAACAATCTCTCGCCAAATATGGCGCGATTATTATTACGGCCAGTATTGATGAAGCGCTGGATCTTGCCAATCTCTTTGCGCCTGAACATTTAGAGTTAATGGTAGAAAATCCCGCGGGAATCCTGGATAAAGTAAGAAATGCCGGGTCTGTTTTTCTAGGCTCTTTTACACCGGAAGCATTGGGCGATTATCTGGCCGGCTCGAATCATATTCTGCCGACAGAAGGCACGGCGCGTTTTTCTTCTCCATTGGGAGTTTATGATTTCTACAAACGAATGAATGTTATTTCTTTTTCGCGGGAAGCTTTGAAAAAGCTTGGCGGCCAAACAGCTCACTTTGCTCAGATGGAAGGTCTCGATGCTCATGCTAATTCGGTTCTTATCCGCAGCAAATAATGTATTTTGTATTTATGGTAGAGTGAATTAAATTGGTTTCTGGCACTAATTATCACGATTCATTAGTCGCCATTACCGGCGATAGTATTCTGTTTAAGAGCTACAATATTTTCGAGCGCGACAGATTAGTGCATTTCTCCGATATTGAAAAAATCATTGTTAAACCGGCTTCCATCTGGAATGGTAAATTCCGCTTTCACGGAACAGGCGATTTCCATACCTGGTTTCCCAAGGATTTTCAAAGATACAAACGCGACAAAATTTTCTTTGCGTTCATCCGCAACAAATGGTGGCGTATCGGATTTACCGTCGAGAACTCAGCCGCTGTTATAAAAATATTTCAGGAAAAGGGGCTGATTCAAGATCGGATTTGATCGACAACCATCCTGCGTTCGCGGCGGATATGGAAAATTAATTAATGCAAAAACCAAAAGCCAACAAATATCCTTCGGTAAAAACCATCAGCGATGCACAGCGCATCGGCATGGTGAAAGAAATATTTTCGACCATTACCGGCAAGTATGATTTTTTAAACCACCTGCTGAGCTTGCGCCGCGATATTGCTTGGCGCCGGTTTGCGATTAAAAAGATGCGTTTTTTCCGAGCCAACAGGTTTCTTGATATTGCCTGCGGCACAGGAGATTTATCGATTAATTCCTGCCTTAAGAACCGTCATATAAAAGCCTTCGGCGTTGATTTTGTTTTTCCCATGGTGAAGGCGGGAAAGGACAAGATGAAGAAAAAAGGCCTCTCTAGTCAGTTAAATTTCATGCAAGGCAATGCCTTGAGGCTTCCCTTTCGAGATAATACTTTTGACGTTACCGGAATGGCTTTCGGGATTAGAAATATTCCCGATAGAACAGAGGCGCTTCATGAAATGCTGCGTGTTACCGTGCCGGGAGGACAGATAATGATTCTGGAAATGACTTTTATTGAGAACCATTTTTTCAAATTATTTTATTATATTTATTTGAACTACCTGCTTCCACTGATGGCCAAGATGTTTTCCAAAAACGCCGCGGCATATTACTATCTTGTCGATTCAATCATGAACTTTCCGTCACCGGATGCATTCGCCAAAATCATGCAGGATACCGGAATGTCCGAAGTAAAAATATATCCTCTAACTTTCGGTATTACCTGCTTATATATAGGGAAGAAACCGGAAGAAACTGATTTAAAAGCAAGTTAAAAATCATGCAACGGTTCGCGTTTTTTCTGCGAACACCGCGCCTAACAGGCCGCGAGGCAACAAGCGATCCTCATGCAGGCGCATGTTATATGAGCAATTACGGTGGAAATAAATCTGTCCCCCTTTTCTCTTCAATCAGGAAGCTTAAAAGCCTTTTCAACTTCAAGGATTTCCTTTTTTTTCCTGTCAGCGCTCCAGCCCAACTCATTTGCCGCGATATCGGCGACCTTCTCCAGAACTGTTTCCCCGGGATTGCCCAGTGTCCCAATGCCTGTTCTCCTGAAAAGAATGTCTTTTAATGTGACTGCCATTTCATTTTTAATCGCATACACTACCTGAGCCAGAATCTCGCCGTCATCGTTTACTATTTCTGCCAGCCTTTTATCCTGTCGCGCAAGCTTCAGGACATTGCCATACTCAGTACCGTAATTTCTGCCGAGGTATTCGACAGTCGTATTTTTAAAATCGCTGTTTTCTTTTTTTATAGAATCAATAAATTTTTCGATGTCCTCTATCTCGCAGCCGATAAGCCGTTGTTTATTAGTCTTACACTTGCCAAGTTTTTTCCCCAGTCTTTTTTCTACGGCTTTTAAAACATTCTGCGCGAGATTGCGGCTGGTGGTGTACTTGCCGCCTTCGACTGTTATAAGGCCGGTGAGTCCTTCGTCCGAATGATCATAAATCTCGTATTTACGGGTAGTGGTATGCACATCCTCTTTTTGTGCATCGAGTAACGGACGCAGGCCGCCGTATATAAACAGCACGTCCTGATATTGGATGGGATTATTGTTGCCGAAATCCATGTTCACCGTATCCAGCAACTCCTGAATGCTTTGCTTACTCACGTGATATTCATCCGGAGTTCCTGGATACTCCTTGTCTGTAGTTCCAATTAATGAATGCCCGCGCCAGGGGATCAGGAAAAAGTGGCCTGTCTTGGTCATGGTGCCGACGGCCTGGTTATTGATGAGATTCCTCACGATCAGGTGGATTCCTTCGGAGCGGCGAATCTTATCATGCGAATCACCCTTTTTTGCCAGCTTGAGGACTATGTCCGCCCAGGGTCCGGTGCAGTTGACGGTAAGTTTTCCTTTGATGGTGTGTGATCTGTTGTTCACAAGATCCCGCACCACGATGCCGGAAACTTCATTCCCCTCAGTAATAAAAAAATCTTCCACCTTGGTATAGTTGGAAACATTGGCTCCGTAATGAATGGCTGATTTTAAAAATGCAAGCGTCAACCGCTCGGGAAAAATATTGAGGCTGTCATAATAGACCATGGCTCCCTTCAAGCCCTCGCGCTTCGCATTCGGCACCTTCTCGATAACTTCTTCTCTGGACAGAGGATAGTGATTGGGGATTTTTTTGCTTTTGTCCCATGTAAATTTTTTATCGAACGCGAGCAGATCGTAAACGAAAAGACCTATCTTCATGACCAAGGTCGGATTGACGAACATGAATGGAATGGGATAGACATAGTTAGGGGCTATATTCCCCATAACCCGGCGTTCATGGAGAGACTCGCGCACAAGTCCGAATTCGAAGGTTTTCAGGTATCGCAAGCCGCCGTGGATTACTTTGGAAGTGGCGGCGGATGTCGCCCCGCCGAAATCGCTTTTTTCCACAAGCGCAACGCTCAGTCCCCTGCTTGCGGCATCATAGGCAACAGCGGCGCCGGTAATACCGCCTCCGATCACAAGAATATCGAATGATTCGTTCTTGTAGTCATCCATGAAACGTTTCATAATAAATACTCCTTAATGATTGAGTTCTTTAAAAGCGCCTTTGTTATTTTTATATAACGCTTGATAGTGTTCATAAAGCTTGTCATACACAGCTTTGTTGTCCGGATTCGGCCTATAGAGGTTCCCTTTTTTCAGCATCCTGCCGATCTCGCTAAAGCTCTTGTAAATCCCGAAGGAGACCATCGCGATGGTCGCGGCACCCTGAGCGGATGCCATCTGGGGATTCATCATCTGCAGGATCGGTTTCTGCAAGACGTCGGCGAAAATCTGACACCATACGTCGCTCTTCGAAGCGCCGCCGATTAATCGGACTTCGTCTGTCGTCGGTTTGCTTTTTTTCAATGACATTTTTTCCACGAAGTCCATACCCCAGCGGATGTTGAAGGCAACCCCTTCCATTGCCGATCGGTAGAGATCAGCCCGTGTCGTATTCATGCTGATGTTGAATATCTGACCGCGCAGATATGGATTATTGATGGGTGATCGCTCCCCGAATAGCCATGGCGTCAGAATGACATGGTTCGCTCCCGGGGGTGATTTTGTTGCTTCCTTATCCATCATCTTATATATTTCAGAGGTTGATTTTCCTTGCGTTAACTCGGCGGGATACAGCATGCCCCTGAGCCAGTCAAGGGCAGCGCCCAGGGTTTCCTGCTTGCTGATCAAAAGGAACCTGCCGGGAATCCCTGACACAATTGCTCCAATGTAATGTTTGGTATCGATAGCAGTCCCGGGGTGGTGTGTGGCAACCCAGCCGGCTGTACCGATATTAATGTGCATATGCCCCATCTCAATGGCGCCGGAACCGATCGCCGATGCCAGGAGGTCACCGGAACCTGTCACCACGGGAAGGCCCACCGGTACACTGGTTTTTGCAGAAAAATCCGACGTGACATTGCCTGCAATTGCCGTTGAGTGTTTAAGCTCCGGCATTTTGCGTGAATCGAGCCCGTACATTTTATGGATATCTTCCGACCATGTCCACTTCCCCTGGTCCTTATTCCGCGTATCCATAAGCCAGGTGACGTTTGCCATGTCGTATGAAGTCACATAATTGCCGGTGGCAAGAAAAATGGCATAATCTTTTGCGTCCAGGAATTTATGGACGGCATGATACAAGTCGGGCTTGTATTTTTTCATCCAGGCAAGCTTGCATACGGTATCCTTCCCGGTTTTTCCGGGCGCTCCGCCGGTTATTCTCATGAATTTGAGAAGCTTCATGATGGGATAGCCCTCAATCTTGATAAGTCCCTTGAACATCTCTTCCTGGGTGAAACAGGCTGCACGCTCATCCATCCAGGATAACATGTTCATGAGGGGCTTTCCGTCCTTACCCACTGGAACGGTGTTTTGCATCTGGCTCGTGAACACAAGGCCGGCAAGCCTTCCGACCAGATCGGGATGTGCCGCAAGAACATTCCTAGTGGAGTTATAGATTGCATCCGATATTTCCTTTGGAGACTGCTCAACGCACGACTTGTCCGGATACGAAAGGCTGCATGTTGACTGATCGGAATCTATGTATCCGTCAGGGTTTACAAGTACAGCTTTAGTCTCAGTGGTACCAACATCAACAGCAAGTATGATATTTTTTTCTTCCATAATCACCTCTCCTTGTCTCGGATATATAGATATATAACGAAAAAATCAGCCGGAGCGTAGCGATCGGCTGTATTGTCCTTGTTATGAGGTTTTTTCAATCTATTCCTGCCACAGTGCTTCGCCGTTCTACCAAAATAACATCTCGCCAAGTTCCGGCAAGATCACCATAGGTCATCTTGCCTATCTTCTCACGTCTTCCGATCTCTTTGAAACCATGCTTTTTCACGAGACGGAGGCTCGCTGTATTTTCAGGGAAGATACTTCCTTGCAGTGTCCATAGCCCTGCCTTTTCCGTTGAGTCTATTATTGCCTCAAGCAGAATTGACCCTATGCCTTTGCCTCTTTGCCCAGCCGCCACGTAAAGACTGAGTTCTGCCACACCCGAGTAAACGCAACGAGTGGAAACGGGGCTTAGTGCGGCCCATGCCAAAACAGTATCGCGTTCTTTGACCACTAACCGGTGCTCCCGTAAGTGAGCAGAATCCCATTTTTTCCAATTGGGAGCATCTGACTCAAAGGTGGAGTTGCCAGTAACAATGCCTTCAAGATAGATCGAACGGACTTGTCTCCAGTCTTCCGGTTTCATGATGTTGGTCAGGTATTTCATTTCTCTTATCTGCTCATAACGAAAAAATCAGCCGGAGCGTAGCGATCGGCTGGATTGCCTGATTATAAAATTTTATTTTTGGTGTTTCTTGTACTCGGTTTCTGCTATCCCGTGTGCCCTTTTAGCAAATTCGGATTCTCTAGAATGATGGTAGCACTTAATACTAGCAAATCTTTGAGACAGGGCAGTTGCTTGATCGTAGAGTGGCTTAATATGTGACTGATGTAATTTATATTCTTTATTCATCCATTTTACCACAAACTCGCTATCCATCCATACTTCCACTGCTTGGTTTCTTTTCAATACTTCGCTTGCCTTATCAAGAGCAAATATCAGACCTTCGAATTCAGCCTCTGGCACTTTTTTGTCTCCTAAATATTTAGAGAACTCATACTCATTGTTTTTATCATCTAAAATTAAAACGCCACACGCTGATTTCCCATATCCAATCCTATCTTTCAAATGAGCATTGGGTATGTGGCAACATGCATCGACATAAATTCGTGAGCAATCAGACATAGACATCCTCATTTCTAACAATTAATACACATATTACTTTATATACCGGCTTGAAACAAAATCTTTTTTGGGGATGGTGTATTTCTACACGAATATATATTTAAAATCAAATAATTATTATTGAAGTATTGCGTAATAAGTGTTTACTGTCTGACATATTAAATAGCGGGAAAAACAATGACAAAAAAATTCAAAACGGTCGAAATAGATTTCAATCCTGAGTTCCAGAGCGCGCTGGATATGATGGAAGAGACGAACAAAAACATCTTTATCACAGGTCGGGCCGGCACCGGCAAATCAACACTGCTGAATTATTTTCATAAAAACACGGGGAAAAATGTTGTTATTCTGGCACCGACAGGTGTTGCCGCCGTTAATGTGGGCGGGCAGACAATTCATTCTTTCTTCCATTTCAAACCCAATGTTACCGTGGCCGCCATCAAGAAAAAAAGGGCAACTGGCAAAGAAAAAACATCTATTTATAAAAAGTTGAAAACCATCGTCATTGATGAAGTTTCCATGATGCGTGCCGATCTGCTGGACTGTGTTGATAAATTTTTGCGGCTCAACGGTCCCAATTCCAAACGTCCCTTTGGCGGTGTGCAGATGATTTTCATCGGCGATTTCTATCAGTTGCCGCCTGTTGTCTCTGGCGCAGAACGGGAAATATTCCGTTCGCATTATGCCAGTCCATTTTTCTTCAGCGCCAAAGTATTTCCACAGTTGGAACTGGAATTTATCGAACTGGAAAAGGTTTATCGCCAGAAGGATAACGAATTTGTCCGCCTGCTCAACACTATCCGCAATAACTCCATTACGGACGACGATATCGTGCTGTTCAATAAGCGCTGTCAGCCTTCTTTTACCGCTTCCGATGATGATTTTTATATTTCGCTTACCAGCACCAATGATTTGGCCGACAGCATCAACGAGAGGCGTCTGGCTGAACTGCCCGGTAAAATCTGGAGCGCCGGGGGAATAATCGATGGCGACTTCGGCAAGGAATATCTGCCGACGGCGGTCGATCTGAAACTCAAAAAAGGCGCGCAGATTATGTTGCTCAATAACGATTCATACGGGCAGTGGATTAACGGGACAATCGGCAGGGTGAAAAAATTTGAAAAGGACGAGGAAGGAGAAGATGTCATCGTGACAGAACTGGATAACGGTGAAACGGTGCAAATCTCTCCCTACACCTGGAAAATATACAAATTCTTTCTGAAAAACGAGGAGCTGCGTTCGGAAGAGGTCGGGTCTTTCCGCCAGTATCCGGTGCGGCTGGCCTTTGCCGTGACCATTCATAAAAGCCAGGGGAAAACGTTTGAGAAGGTTGTCATTGATGTGGGACGCGGCACATTTGCTCACGGGCAGATGTATGTCGCTCTTTCCCGCTGTACAACTCTGGAAGGCATTGTCCTGAAACAGCCCTTAAAGAAGAATCATATTCTGATGGATTGGCAGGTGGTCAAATTTTTAACCGGTATACAGTATGCCAAAGCGGCGCTTACCTGTAGCCGCGAGGATAAACTGGAGATGCTGGCCACGGCGATTAAAGAAAAGCAAACAGTCGATATTGTTTACCTCAAAGCAAAAGATGAAAAATCAAAGCGCCTGGTCCGGCCAGTGGTGATAGAGGATATGGAATACAACGGACATTCGTTTTTGGGATTGGGAGCTTATTGTCTGGAACGCAATCAAAAACTAGTCTTTAATGTGGATCGGATATTGGAAATCTGCGTATCGTCGAATGATAAGTAAAAACACCTTGACAAAATATTCCGCATAAATAACATTATCTACTTTATGAGCGGGCGTAATTCAGTGGTAGAATGTCAGCTTCCCAAGCTGGACGTCGCCGGTTCGAGCCCGGTCGCCCGCTCCAAATAAAATCAATAACTTATAATCGTCTAATTAGTCATTAGCCAACTCCTAATAAAGGATTTCCAACCTTATTTCCAACCATCAACGTTAAAAAGGGGGTTTTTAGAGCCTCGGCCTTGCCTATTAAAACAATAACTATTATCTTTGTATTAGTGAGCGTACAATTGACAAAAAGGAAAAATCTTTTTTATATGTCAGAAAACTTCATAGGGTAGAGGGTAGCTACTGACCCCATTTAGGGGAGTCCTCATTCTGGCTTTGACGAATCCCGCTCTGCACACGAAGCTCTAAATTTAGGAGGCTTAATATATGAATAGATCAAGGTTAGACTTACCGCACATCAAACTATTGATAGCCCAGAGAGTAGCTGGTGGATACTCTCAGAGGGAAATAGCTAAAGAGTTAAATACTAGCCAGCCTGTAATATGCCGAATGGTAAAACGGAATGATGTTATTGAGTTGATTAATGAAGTTGAAGATCAGTTAATAGGGAAAGTAACAGAGGTATTTAAAATAATAAAGAATGATCCTAAATTTATGGCTGATCTACAGGCAGGGTTCGTAAAACATATGCTGAATATGGGAAGGAGGCTTTAAGTATCCCGACCTATACTTGACTTGACAGACATTGTCCAATTAAGTCTTGTCTCAGTTGTTTGTTACACCTACTAATCCACAGTATTTAGCAATTTCAAAATTGAGGATTACTGGTTGAAAGGCGTAATGCAGAGATCACTGGCCCGCGGAACGCGGGTCCGGGGTATCGTCATATTAGCTGATTTATTAAGTTACATTTTGTTTGATGGCACTATAGAGAGTCATTGTCCCCAAAACAGTAGAATAATTTTTACAAATCATAGTAGATTCAAAACCACATTTTTGAAATATTTCAGGCAAACGGCCATTAATATTATCTGTGGTTGTATTAAAACCATCAAGAATCTGAATTGAATAAAACAAAAAACGCATCAGTCTGTTTGTCGACTTTCCCCAATCGGCAACGTGAAATTGTCCTCCATCTTTTAAAACCCGAAATACTTCTTTTGTTGTTTTCATTTTTTGAGCATAGTTGAGGTGGTGAAAAAAAAGACTTGAAACAACTCTATCAAATGTATTGTTAGAAAAAGGAAGATTGGTAGATAAACAACATTGAAAATGAATATCAACCTTTTCTTTCATAGCCTTTTTACTGGCGATATCTAAAACTGCTGAATCTCCGTCAATACTAATTACTTCTGTTTCAGGAATCGTATTTTTTATCTGAACAGCAAATGTCCCAGTTCCACAACCTAAATCAAGTATTTTATGACCATGCTGAATATCTGACTGTTCTAATAGTTTTTTTTTAAAGGTTTTCTCACGGCAAGTTAAAGCAACTATTGGATCGTATAATGGGGTTAACAAACTATATCCCAAAGCAGGAATATATCTTTCTTTAGAACTCTCCATTTATATACTCCTATTAAAACAAATAATCTATCTAGAACTGGTAC
>CAVQCU010000052.1:0-30920 GCA_963710995.1 uncultured delta proteobacterium | reverse complement strand
GAAACAAACGGCAAAAAAGAAATTAATGAAACTACAGATCGAAAACAGTCAAAATAAAATTAAAATAGATAAGCGCAAGATTCGCAGCACAGTCTTAAAAGTTCTGAAGATTCTTGATTGTCCTGATAAAGAAATCAGCATTTCCTTTGTTGATGATAAAAATATTAAAAAATTAAACAAGCAATATCTGGGAAAGGATCAGGCAACTAACGTTCTTTCTTTTTCTTTGCAGGAAGGTGAATACGGCGATATAAATCCTCAAATCCTGGGTGACATTATTGTTTCTGTCGAGACAGCTCAGAGGGACGCTCTTTACGGCAAACTTAATATTGCGCAGGAAATTGATTTTCTCTTAATCCACGGGATACTACATCTGTTGGGTTACAATCACGAAAATACGACAAAGAAAGAATCAAACAAAATGCAGCAAAAAGAGAAGGAGCTATTTAATAAAATTAATTGCCTTAACAAAGCTTTTATCTAAAATGTAAAAAAATTCATTTCTCATGGGAGGAAATAAAAATGGACTTATCTTTAGAAAATAAGGTTGTTCTAATCACCGGAGCCAGCCGCGGAATCGGTCAAGCAATCGCTATGGGATTAGCCCAGGCCGGCGCTGACGTTGCCATTGCCAGCCGGAAAATAGCCGATCTGGAAAAGGTAGCTGAAGCAATAAAGAAAACGGGAAGAAAATGCCTGCCTGTAGCGGCCCATATAGGAAAAATAGAAGAAATAAACAATCTTGTTAAGAAAGTCATGGATGAGTTTGGAACAATCGACATTCTGGTAAACAATGCCGCAACAAATCCCACCATGGCTTCGGCTATAGATATAGACGATCGCGCCTGGGATTCCATTATGAACCTTAATCTTAAGGGTTTATTTTTCTTAAGTCAGGCAGTGGCCCGGATAATGAAAGAAAAAGGCGGAGGCAAGATTATCAATGTTGCATCAATCGCCGGAATTACTCCCGACATACTGCCCGTTTATTCCATAAGCAAAGCTGGTGTAATTATGGCCACAAAGGTGATGGCTCAGCAATGGGCCATATACAATATCCGGGTAAATGCTATCGCCCCAGGCCTTACCAAAACCCGCTTCAGTGAAGCTCTCTGGAAAAATCAGGACATTCTTAACATAGCAATGAGTAGGACTCCATTAGGGCGGCCAGCCGAACCGGAGGAGATGGTAGGAGCTGTTATTTATCTGGCTTCAGACGCGTCAAGTTATGTAACAGGACAGGTACTAGCCATAGACGGCGGAATGACCATTTAGTGTCAATGATGATTTTTCTATTGTTGTTTATCCCAATAGTTCAGATATTTTAGTTAATCTTTGTTTTAAAAAAGCATTGATCTAAAACCACTGATAAAGTAACATATAACTATGCAAAACGATCCGAACATATACCTTACTAAATTCAACGGAATCTTATTCCTATGGGCTGTTATTGCAGTTTTAGCTGTATTTATAATTACGGCAGTCAATTTTGCTCGTGCCGACATTTACAAGTATGTGGATAAGGAAGGCGTTCTGCATTTGACCAACACGCCTACCGATCATAATGCCAAATATGTAATGATCCTCAGAGAAAAACGAATTCTTTTCCAGCCCAACATTGACGTAAACAAATACGATGATCTTATTACGAAAGCCGCCAATAAATTCAAACTTGATTCAGCATTGATTAAGGCTGTCATCAAAGCGGAATCTAACTTTAATCATCGAGCTGTTTCACCGGTAGGAGCCCAAGGTTTAATGCAATTGATGCCGAAAACGGCATCTGATCTAAAAGTCGAAGACAGTTTTCATCCGGAAAAAAATATTGAAGGCGGAGCGTGCTATCTGCGTTATCTTCTCAATACCTACAAAGGGGATTTAACTCTTGCCCTTGCCGCTTACAATGCCGGAGAAAAGGCTGTCGCCAAATATAATTACAACGTTCCTCCTTATCGGGAAACTCAAAATTATATAAAGCGTGTTTTTAGTTTTTACAAATCATACAGCAATCAATAGTGAGACTCGCTGACTATAGGAAGCGTAAGTAGTAATGAGGCTTAAACTTCAAAAGCAAAGCGCATTGAAGTTTTTTAGCCGAATTATCCAATAGCCAAATGCTATTGGAAACTATCCTAGGAGCAAAGCGATCGTGACTCTCGCTGAGAGCGAATAAAGTGAAGCTCAAAGCGCAAGAGAAACAATCCCGCCAATTCATGACATGTCGGGATTGGCTGGGACGTGGGATTTATTTCTGACGCTTTTCGACATATAAATATTTTCGTATTTCCGCCAATTTCTTTTCTTTAATTCCTTTTATTTCCATCAATTGCTCAATATTATGGAACCGGCCTAATTTATTACGTAAGTCTAATATTTTTTCGGCCGTTGCTTTCCCGATTCCTTTTACTAAGATCAAATCATCTTCCAGGACTTGGTTAATATCAAGCGACATACCCAAAGCTATCCTTTCGGCAGAAGCTATTTTCGTAACAACAAGATCATTCTTCCCTGAAACAGAATTGATCGTAATTTTCATTCCATCGTTAAACTTAAAGTCTGGATATAAAAATTCTCCGATACCGGCAGTTTTCAATAACTGTCCGGAGGTTGTTTCAGGACCAACGAAATAAATTCCTTTCGGCTGATCATTTTCCACGACTTCTATTACCAGTGAATTATCTAATTGACCGGTAAAAGCAGGAGCTTTATAGCTGATGAATAAACTGTAAAATAAATTAAAAAAGGGAATAATCGCCAAAGTTAAGCAAACAGCGATTAGCCCTTTATTTGACTTTCAGAAATAGTCATAGAATACCCATTAGCTATCGGATATTAAAAGATTGATTTACCGGGCATAATACCAAGTAAGCTTTCAAATATTCATAGATTAATTTTTGAAAGCAACTTGGTATAATTATTTTTTCTTTTCAAGCCCGAAAGCATCATGCAGAGCGGTTGCAGCAAGCTCTGTATATTTTCGTTTGATAATACAGGATATTTTAATTTCCGATGTACTAATCATCATGATATTAATACTTTCGTTGGCCATCGTTTTAAACATTTTAGCCGCAACACCGGAATGGCTTACCATTCCTACGCCGATTATCGATACCTTGGCTACATCATCGTCAACTTCGACTTTTTTTGCTCCAACCGCTTTTGCCGTGGCATCTACTATCTTCTGGGCTTCTTTCATTTCTTTCTTAGATACAGTGAAAGTAAGGTCGGTAAAGCCTTCCGCGCTGACATTTTGAATAATCATATCGACGCTGATATTGTGTTCCGACAAAGGCGTAAACAAACTGGCTGCCACACCCGGCTTATCCGGAACATGAACCACCGTGATTTTGGCTTGATCACGATCATAAGTTATGCCTGAAATTATTTCCTTTTCCATATCCTTATCCTCCTTAGTCACAAGAGTTCCTCCTTTATCGGAAAATGTTGATTTCACATAAACAGGAACATTATATTTTTTAGCCATTTCCACTGAACGGGGTTGTAAAACTTTCGCGCCGGTCATAGCCATTTCCAGCATTTCATCGTAAGAAATTTTATCCAGCCTCCGCGCTTTATTGCAGACATTCGGATCCGTTGTATAGACACCGTCCACATCCGTATAAATGTCACACTGATCAGCGTTTAAAGCCGCCGCGAGAGCAACTGCACTTGTGTCGGAACCGCCGCGTCCGAGTGTTGTGATGTTGTTGTCTTCATCAACACCCTGGAAACCGGCTACAATAACTATTGTTCCATGCTTGAGTTCTTTTTTAATTGCTTCCGTATCAATAAGTGAAATTCTTGCTTTCTTATATGCTTTATCTGTTAATATCTTGACCTGAAATCCCAAAAATGATTTTGCTTTATAACCCATTGAGTTTAAAACTATTGCCAGCAAGGTCACCGTAACGTGTTCACCTGTGGAAATTAATGAGTCATATTCTCTTTCATTGGGCGATTCCGCAGCCTTATGAGCCAGAGCGATGAGACGATCCGTTTCACCGGCCATTGCCGATAAAACCACGACGACTTCATTGCCTGCTTTTTTCTCACGGATTGCTTTTGCGGCCACATTTTTTATTTTATCAATATCCGCAACCGATGTTCCGCCGAATTTCTGAACAACTAAAGCCATTTTAACCAACCTCCATTTTTGTATCTATTGCCAATTCATTCAATCTGCTTTTCAGTCCTTTTATAATAATTTTTCTCCTGTTTTCATCAAGATATTCAAAACTAATAAAAAAAGTATCTGCGGGGAGTATTTGGACTATTTTTTCCGCCCACTCGATTACAACAATGCCGTCTGAGCAAAAATACTCTTCGTAACCTAAATCTTCGAATTCAGAATAACCGTTTAGCCTATACACATCAAAGTGATAAAGTTTAAAGCGAGCCGGATATTCATTAATCAAAGTAAAAGTCGGACTCGTAATCTGATATTTTTCGTTAACTCCCAATCCACGGGCTAAACCGCCGGTAAAACAAGTTTTTCCGGAACCAAGTTCCCCCGATAGCGCCAAGACATCACCTTTTCTTAACTTCCCTCCAATGAAGCGCGCGATTTCCAAAGTCTGCTCGGCACTTACAGATATTATTTCAATCTTTGTGTTTTGATGATTCATTTAAAACAGCAACAACCAGCATTTAATTAAATTAACTTTTCTCTAATAATACAATAGCGGTGGCGTATTTTTTCGTATGTGTCAAACTCAAATGAATTTTTGTAATCTTCCTTTTTTCAATTTGAACTTTGGCTACACCGCAGAGGGCAAGAACAGGTTTTCCATTTTTATCATGCACAACTTCAATATCGCTTAATTTAACGCCCCTGCCTAAACCAATGCCTAACGCTTTTAAAAAAGATTCTTTGGCCGCAAATCTGGCTCCATAATGGGGTGATGATTGGATATGCTTTCCACAGTATTGTATTTCTCCAGCGGAAAAAACTCTATTTAAAAAATTAATACCCCATTTTTCAATGATCTTTTCTAAACGGCTATTTTCGACCAGGTCTATTCCAATACCGCAAATCATTATTTCACCTAATGTGTGTGGAAAATAGCATCCGTAACTGCGGCAACTTTTTTCATTGCCGCAACATCATGCACCCGGACAATATGGCATCCATTCATTATTGCCGCGGCGACAGTTGCCGCTGTACCTTCCAATCTTTGCTCAGGTTCGCCACCGGTTACTTTACCGATAAAAGATTTCCGGGATGTTCCGATCATTACCGGCATTCCCAACTCTTTTAGCTGGGAAAGATTTTTAATAATCTTATAATTGTCTTCCGGAGTTTTCCCAAAACCGATTCCGGGATCTATAACCAGACAATCTTTTTCTATACCTGCCTTCAGTGCTTTTTCACTGCTCTTCTCCAAATAATCCGTAACCTCTCCCATTAGATTATTATAAACCAAATTACCTTTTTGCATGTTTCGGGGATTTCCCCGCATGTGCATAAGAATCACGGCAGCGCCCGCATCGCTGATTGTTTTGGCCATTTTTTTATCTCCCTGAAGAGCACTTATATCATTTACTATTTCAGCGCCACTGGAAAGCGCGAGCTTTGCAACTTTTGCTTTTATCGTATCAATGGATATCGGTATTTTTACCTGTTTTACCAAGCTCTCAATTACCGGAAGAACTCGCTTCAATTCAACGCTCGCCTCAATAGATTCAGCTCCGGGACGAGTGGATTCTCCGCCAATATCTATAATATCCGCGCCTTCGTCTACCATTTGTAATCCGCGTTCAACAGCTTTTTGTTGACTGCAATAAAGGCCTCCATCGGAAAAAGAATCAAGTGTAACATTTAATATCCCCATGATCATGGTTTTTTTACCTAAATTAATTTCGCGCCGAAATGTTTTTAAGACATATTCGTTTTGACTGATGTTTTTTAATATTTTCAATATATTGCGGGCGATTAAATTCAAGCCAAAAGGCTGTTTATCAATTTTTTTTACCAGCGCCGATATTTGCTTTAGTGTACCCATTATTAAAATATCGCTTACAGGAACGCTGCAGGAAACACTTCCCCTGGCAACAGCGGCATCTCCACCTACTGATAACATCTCCTGTTTAATAATATTTGCTATTTTACACGGTTGTTCTTCCAGTAAAATATTGATGTTTATTGTTTTTAAAGCCATAGCGTCAATGCCATAAGGATCAACACCAATTTTTTTAAATATCGCTGCAGCTTCTTCTAAATTTTTTATTTTAATTACGTTCACAAGACTACGCCAACATCAAATTTAATTTAAATATTTACTTCAGACTAGTCACAGAGGACATTTAAGATATTTTTTTTGAATAGGCCGGTTGCACATCAGGCAAAACATTGCCAATCAGGACATCTATTTCTGCTCCGTTTAAGACCTCTTTTTCCAAAAGTTCCTCAGCTATCTTGTGCAGTATTTCAATATGGTCGGTTAGAATCTCTTTTGCCTTCTCGTAGTTTCGCTTAACAATAGCTACAACTTCAATATCAATATTTTTTGCCGTTTCTTCGCTGTAATCCTTATGAGTGGCAAATTCCCGCCCCAAAAAGATTTGCTCTTCTTTTTTCCCATAACTCAACGGCCCCATTTTATCGCTCATGCCCCATTCGCAGACCATCTTTCTGGCCAGATTTGTCGCCCGTTCAATGTCATTGCCGGCACCTGTAGTAAAATCATGCAAAATTATTTCCTCTGCAGCTCGTCCGCCTAATAAAATAGCGATGTTTTTTTCTAAATATTCCCGGGGATAGGTATGTTTTTCATCTATCGGCAATTGCTGGGTTAGCCCCAAAGCCCTGCCTCGGGGAATTATTGTAACTTTGTGAATCGGATCTGTTCCCGGTATCATCCGTGCCACCAGAACATGGCCTGTTTCATGATAAGAGGTATTGCGTTTCTCTTCATCGCTGATAACCATACTCTTTCTTTCGGTGCCCATTAATACTTTATCTTTGGCAAACTCAAAATCTCTCATATTGACTTTGTCTTTATTATCACGGGCGGCATTGAGTACTGCTTCATTAATGAGATTTTCAATATCGGCGCCGGAAGTTCCGGGCGTCCCACGGGCTAAAACCGCAAAATCAACATCTTCCGCAATCGGTGCTTTGCGGGCATGAACTTCAAATATTTTTTCTCTGCCCTTTACATCTGGCAGAGGCACGACAACCTGCCTGTCAAACCTGCCCGGACGCAATAATGCCGGGTCAAGCACATCGGGACGATTAGTGGCGGAAATGAGAATCACGCCTTCATTAGATTCAAATCCATCCATCTCTACGAGCAGTTGATTAAGAGTTTGCTCTCTTTCATCGTGCCCTCCCCCAAGACCTGCGCCACGATGACGGCCAACCGCATCAATTTCATCAATAAAAATTATGCAGGGAGCATTCTTTTTGGCTTGACTGAATAAATCGCGGACACGTGATGCTCCAACACCGACAAACATTTCCACGAAATCAGAACCGCTGATAGTCAAAAAAGGTACTTCGGCTTCACCGGCAATTGCTCGCGCTAAAAGTGTTTTGCCGGTTCCGGGCGGGCCAATAAGCAATAATCCTTTAGGAATTCTTCCGCCCAGCCTTGTATATTTCTTGGGATCCTTTAAGAAATCGATAACTTCTTCCAACTCGGCCTTGGCTTCATCAATACCGGCAACATCGGCAAAAGTAATCTTCTTGGATTTATCCGTAATCAACCGTGCTTTGCTTTTACCAAAGGCCATTGCCTTGCCGCCACCGGCTTGCATCTGGCGCATAAAGAATATCCAGACACCGACAAGAAGAATCATCGGCAGCCAGGAAACCAAGAGGGTCATATACCAGGAATCTTCCGTTGGTTTGGCAGTAATTTTGACGCCCTTTTCTCTAAATTGCGTGACCAGTTTATCATCCTTTGGCGCATACGTTTTAAAAGCATTACCATTGGCCAGTTTTCCTGTGATACCATCACCTTGAATAGTTACTTCACTGATTTCGCCTTTATCTAAAAAGGCGATCAGCTCACTATAATTTATGTCTTTGGTGCCTGCTTTTGGCTGGTTAAAGAGCGACCAAACAATCAAAAAAACGAGTGCTACAGTAAGTACTAGGGCGATATTTTTTTGAAACTGATTCAATTTTTTCTCCTTAAGATCAATTATACCAATTGATCTTTATAATAATATTTAATATAACTCAAATAATTTCTGATACCTTCATAAAAAGACTAATTTGTGTAAATTTGAGACTATTTACGACTCTACAATGTCTAACTTTAGAACATTCTTTGTTTCTGCGGTTATCTTAACCCGGTCATTCAAATGCATATTCTCTATCCATATTACGGAAAGACGATCAACAAGTAGTATAATTTCATTCCGTTTGCACCGTGGTATCTTATGGTCAATAAAAAAAGTTTTTATTTTTTGCCGACCTTGCATACCTAAGGGTTGAAACCAGTCTCCATCTCTTCTATTGCGTAGTATTAAAGGCTGCTGAAGTTTATCTAAATCTAAATAAACTTCATTTTTGCCACTAAAATCAACATTTTCTTTTGTTGTAAGTTCAAAGCGAACAGTAAGTTTTCTTTCTTTAACATAAAGAGATCCGGGAATATTCATAGTATATTCATATTTCATTTGTTTTGAGTAGACTTTTTTTCTTTCCAGAATTAAATTGTCATACTCGCGTCTGGCTTCAATCCCCAAAGGAAGAACTATAATTTTCCCTGATTCACACTTTTGTGTCAAATTATCCAGATATTTTATATGGATAAAGGAAAACCCATTCTTTGCCGAACTGAAACTTTCTAAAAGGGTTTTAAATAATCTCCACCGAATAGCCGGATGTAGTTTGTTTATGTCCGCTATTTTTAATAAAATCCGATCTTGCTGCCTTTCTATGACCGATGATTTCAAAGCGTAAGCGACATGCTGCCGGATGAATTCATCTTCCGAACGCAATATTTCCGCCATTTGCGCCAGATTTTCTTCAATTTTTGGATTAAACTTTTCCTTTAAATGCGGAATCAATTCAGATCTGATCTGATTGCGCAGATAAATCTTATTTTTGTTGGAACTATCCTGACGATATGGAATCCCGGCTTCATTCAAGAAGGAAATAATTTCCTGTCGGGATATTTCAATCAGCGGACGGATAAATTTGCCATCACGCATTGGTAAAAAACCTTTGAGACCTTCTAAGCCACTCCCGCGTAATAGATTAAGCAAAACAGTCTCTGCTTGATCTTGCAAATTATGTCCTAAGGCAATTTTTTGTGCCTGGTGATCTTCGGAGATTTTATTTAAAAAATCATATCTTTTCCGCCGGTAAAAATCTTCCGGTGAAATGCCTTTATTTCTTTTTATCTGATCCATTTTCCCGGAAACGAAATCCAGTCCCATTTTTTCCGATAAATCGCGGGAAAATTTTTCGTCTTCGTCTGATTCTGTTCCCCGTAATCCATGGTTGAAATGGGCAATGATTAAGCTCAAATCCAGTTCCCGCGCTATTGGAGCAAGAACAGTCAAAAGCGCAGTGGAATCAGGTCCACCGGATAGCGCCACAACCACACGCTCGCCTTTTTTCAACAGGTCATACTTTTTTATAGCTTGTTTAACTTTTTTTAGCATAATTCGACTAACGATTTAAACTTCGTTCGTTCTCAATTGCATACCACAATCCCCATTCGCTTCGCTCAGGGGATAATTCGACCTACAAGCTTCAGTGCACTTTGTTTCTGAAGCTTGGGTCTCATTAATAAAACAAAGAATTAATTTTCAGAAGGTCTTCACAATAATAATCGGCATTAAGATTTAGCAAATCCTGCCTGTTACCCAGTCCATTTAAATAAGCGCAACTCAATATTCCGGAATTTTTTGCTACAGCAATATCATTGATACCATCGCCGATGATGAGAGTTTTTTCTTTTGCTACTGCATATTTATTTAATATATAATCGATTACGCGGCGATCCGGTTTTTGAAATGGTGTGGAATCGGCGCCAATTATTTCCACAAAATATTTGGCTATATTTAATCCTTGCGCTATGGCCAAAGTGAAATTATAGCGCTTGTTCGTCAGAATAATTTTTGTTTTATTTACGAAATTATTTAAGACTTCTTCTACTTGCGGACAGAGTCCGGTATTATCCAAAAGATGTTTACCATAGTAATCAGTAAAAATTATCATTGCTTCTTCGTGGTATTTGATATGATCTTGTCCTAAAACTTTTTCAATCAACTTTTTTACACCATCACCAACAAAGCTAAGAATTTCTTTTTCCGGTTTTTCCTTGAGCTTTAGTGTATTCAAAGTATAATTTATACTCTGGATCAAATCAGCACCTGAAGAAACAAGCGTGCCATCCAAATCAAATATCATTAACTCTACTTTTTTCATCAGTTAACCTTTGATCGGATCAATATAACGAAGTGCCGCAACAAACACAAGTTTGTTTCTTCAAAAAGTGTTTGACTAAGTTCCCGGCCAATGTTAGAAGTAGCAAAACCGCTTGGATCCCTTTTATCGACTGAGACGGTATTTATTTTCAACTAAACTGTCGAATAAAGGTCTTCATTTTTGCGGAAGGCCTTTTTTAATGAGTCCCAAATTTCAGAAGCGCAGCGCACTGAAATTTGTTGGACGAATTATCCCAGGCAAGCAGCGCCGTGGGATTTGAGGCGTTAGTTGAATTAATGAGACCCAAGCTTCAGAAACGAAGTGCATAACCTGAATAACCTAAAGGTCACGTAGGATCACAAGCTGAAGCTTGCGAATCGAATTATACCCGTGGTTTTGAATATGAAGAAACGACCCTTGAATAATTTTGCCATAATTGGCGCAGGCATGGTGGGAACGGCCATTGGTTTTTTATTGAGAAAAACCGGCTATAAAGTCATCACCATTGCCGACAAATCTCCCGCCGCGCTGAAAAGAGCCCTACAGTATACCGGAGGAGAAGCTTTCCGTAACCCCCGAAAAGCGGTGCAGAAAGCTGATTGTATTTTAATTACTACCCCCGATGATGCCATTTCTTCTACTTGCCAGAAGATCGCTCTTTGTCAGGCAATAAAAGGCAAATTCGTTTTCCATATGAGTGGGGCGGGCAGTCTTGATCTTCTGGAGTCGGCAAAAAAAGCAGGGGCGGTTGTTGCCAGTATCCATCCCTTGCAGAGTTTTTCTTCAATTGATCAAGCCATCCAAAATATCCCCGGAAGCTATTTTGGAATTACGGCGGACAAGAAAGCCCAACTGCCGGCAAAAAAAATTGTTCGCGATTTAGGTGGAATTCCCTTTTTAATTTCCTCTGACCAGAAACCGCTTTACCATGCCGCCGCCTGCTTTGCTTCCAATTACCTAGTTTCTTTAATGAACACCGTGGAATCCATTTATCAGGCTATCGGCATGAATGAAAAAGACGCGAAAAAAGCTTATCTGCCTTTAGTTTACGGCAGCCTCAAAAATATTGATAATTCCGGTTCTATTACTTCCCTTACCGGTCCTATTGCCCGCGGTGATTTCGGCACAATTAAAAAACACATCACGGCAATTAATAAAAATCTGCCGCAATATTCCTCTTTGTACTCTTCTCTGGGATTAATAACAGTTAAGGTCGCGCAACAAAAGGGGACGCTTAATGTCCGGCAGGCAAAAACAATGAATGCTATTTTGAAAGGAGTAAAAAATGAGCACACAAAATAAGATCAACCGTAAAACAATTCTCGACATAAAAAAGATGAAAGTTCAGGGAGAAAAAATCACTGTATTGACGGCTTACGATTACGGAATGGCCTCTATCCTGGATGAAAGCGATATTGACATAATTCTAGTCGGCGATTCATTGGGAATGGTTGTTTTAGGTTACGACACTACTTTACCCGTCACTATGGAAGATATGCTACATCACACCAAAGCAGTTTCTCGTGCCGCTCAGAATGCTTTAATTGTTGCTGACATGCCTTTTTTGTCTTATCAAATATCCCCGGCGGCCGCTTTAGCCAACGCCGGCCGTTTTTTGCAGGAAGCAAACGCTCAAGCAGTTAAACTTGAGGGCGGCAGAGAATATGCCGAAACCGTGCAAAAAATCGTTTCGGCAGGAATTCCGGTCATGGCCCATTTGGGTTTAACTCCTCAGTCCATTCACCAGATTGGCGGTTATAAAGTACAAGGGAAAAAAGAAGATGCCGCCCGTAAAATTATTGAAGACGCTAAAATCTTAGAAGAAGCCGGTGCCTTCTCTCTAGTTCTGGAATGCATTCCGGAGGGACTTGCTTCCGAAATAACTCATTCTCTCACTATTCCAACTATTGGCATTGGCGCCGGCGTTAATTGCGATGGCCAGGTTCTTGTAATTAACGATATGTTGGGAATATATGATAGATTTACGCCTAAACACGTAAAAAAATACGCCAACTTAAATTTGGAAATTAAAAAAGCGGTTAAAACTTATATCGCGGAAGTAAAACATGGCACTTTCCCCGATAGTGAGCACAGCTTCAAATAACCGATGAAGAGACTTCCAGCCAATTAAGGATGAAAATCCTCATACTTTGAGAAAACGAGCTGTCATTTAATCCCGACACGCTTCGCTATCGGGATAATTCCACTGACGCTTCAAACTTCGCTATACTCGTTTTCAGCGAGTCTCATTAATAAACTATTATTTTTGCATTTTCTTTTAATTTCTTCAAAATATCCGCAAAAGCTTTTGATTGTTCTTGTTGCGCCAGATAAGCTGAAATCTTGTCTTTAACTTCGTCCAAAGCAATAGTCTTTGCAGGTTTGCGATCCAGCACTTGAATAATATGATAACCAAATTCCGTCGTGATTACCGGACCAATAACATTCTTTTCCTGTGAAAAAGCGGCGTCTTCGAAAGGTTTCACAGTTTGTCCCTTTCTTATAAAATTTAAATCACCGCCAATTTCTTTACTGGGACAATCGGAATTTTTACGGGCGAGTTCGGCAAAATCATCACCCTTCAATAGTTGCTTCCGCAAATTTTCTATTTTTTCCTTCTTTTCGGCTTTGATTTTATCATTATCACCTTTGTTGACTGCCACAAGAATATGACGGACGTGCACACTTTCAGGAGCAACAAACTTTTCAGGATTGTCTTTATAAAATTTGCTTATTTCTTTTTGCGTCGGCTTTGCTTTTATACCAATTTCCATATTTGCAAATTTTGCGACTTTGGCTCCAAAAACGATATCTTTTTTAGATACCATGTTTGCTTTGAGGAATTCATCTAATGTTTTGTTTGGCGGAAGACTGGCTTTTATTTTATCTGTGAACACTTTTATTTCTTGGTCGCTTACTTCAATTTTTTTCTTTGCCATTTCATCGATTAAAAGGGTTTTCATAATGAAGTTATTCACCAAGCTCTTTTTAACGTTTTCACGGAATTCTTTTTGTTTATCGGCGGGGATCTTACCTTTGAGCATTTTGATCCTATCTTTCACACCACTTTCCAACTCTGATTTTTTCATAATTTTCCCATCAACGCTTACGGCTATATCAGTTGCGGCTGCTTGTTCAGCTACAACATTAGGTGCGGCGCTGGATGCGAAAGACCCCGAAACTGCCGGCTGTATCTGGTTCGTGCCAACTGCCAAAGCCGGAGATTCTTTCTTATTTTTATCATTATTACCGCAACCTGACACCAGAACAAAAATAAATAGAACAAAAATAGCTATCCAGCTTTTATTGATTATATTTTTCATGAATCTCCTCCCGAAAATATTTGGCAGTACCCTCTTAGTTTCGTCATCTATATTTAAAATACACATATCCGTCAAGAAAATTATCCTGATGTCTTAACTTTGATACATTTGTCGTCACGTCACCGTGCGTAAATATTGCAGAATCTTTATTTGCTCTTCTAACTCGGGAATTTTTGTTCCTGAATTAAGTGTTAATCCAGACATTCCCGACATGGAAAGAATCCGGTTCAGTGCTTTGAACATGTTAATTTGAGGATAAACTTCTTTGGTAAAATAATTTATCAATTTTAAAGTTTTAAACCCATCAAACCAATCATTAAACTGACGGGTAAGCGTTTTTTCGTCTTTTGCATGGCGGCATATTTTTGACCAAAATGCAGCAAAGTCACAATCTCTCAAAAAAAACTTTAACATCGGATGGATTCGCTCTGTTTTCATTAAAATTTCATCTTCGCCGCAGATAAACTGGTTCTTCATAAGTTGCAGCCAATCGGCTAATATTACGAATATTTGTGGATCGTATAAAAGATATTCTTCTTTGCCTTCGCCTGCAAGAAATCTTTGTATTCTTTTACCTGTTCCAAAAGGAACACGCGCGGAAGGACGCGCCGACGGATAAACGCATGTTTCTTTGATATAACCAACTTTACTCATTTTGGCGAGTTTGCTTAAGAAATAAAAATCTTCTCCCGCTTCGCGCTTATTCATTCCTCTTACTTCCAGGTAAGCTTCAGTTGATGTTACAATCGTTGAGCCTATGGAATGGAATGCCCAGGGAGATTTTGCATATTTTAGTCCTAACACCCAGTAGCGTAAAAAAATTTCATAGCAGCAAATTGCTGCTTGTTCTTCATAATTCAATGGCATTTGGTGTTCATAAGCCACTATTGCTGTTTTGACTTTTTGTGTAAAATAATTTTTTATTGCCGATAAATAATTATTCTGGACTAAAGTATCGGCATCGAGACTTAAAATCAAATTGTGTGGAGCAGAACTTTTTTTCAGCAAGCGCAAAGCCATATCCATACCGATTTTTCGCGCCATCCCCACACCACCTGCATTTTGCGGTATTTCATATCCTCTTGACGAGGCATCAATGTAGCCCAACTTTAATTTCACATCGGACAAATTAAGCAAAAGAGAATATAATTCCTGATCGGTATTGAATTTTCCTAAAGGCTTTTTCTTTCACCAAAGCTTCCAGATATTTAATTGTTTCTAGATTGTTTTTTATCGCCGCGGGAGGTGAATTATCCTTGTTATTAATGACGCATAATATAAAAGAATATTCCAAAGATGAAGGTGGATTTTGCGCAATAGATGCCAAAGTTGAAAAAAGCATTTCTCTTTCGGCGTAAGCCGGTATTACAACAACCTGAGAAATATTTTCGGTATCATTCGCGATTAAATTCCACCTTTCACCAATTGAATAATTCTGCAGATAAGTATCAATTAAAGAAGGTTTTTTCATTGCAGAAATTTCATTACACTTTCTTTCAATAAAGAATAGTCGTTACTTTGAAGCCAGTTGATCACTATCCCCTTTTTCTCCATCCGCCGAAACCACGTTTCCTGTCTTTTGGCAAATTGGTGGATAGCAGTGTTTAACTTGTTTGTCATTTCGTCAAATGAAATTTTTCTTTGCAGATATTGAGAAATAAAACGATACTCTAGTCCAAAGCTCTCCAATTTTGTCCAACTCAATCCCGCAGCATGCAAATTTATTACTTCTTCGATCATCCCCTGCTCCAGTCTTTCTTTCAAACGCGCCGTAATACGCTGCCGCAGCGTTGATCTTTCCCATCTGATGCCAAAAACTATAGCATCAATATCCGGCTTTTGAGGTTGATCTTTTATACTTCTTGCCCGTTCAATTTCTATTGCCCGGATTAATCTTTCGGAGTCTTCAAGATCGGTCTTGTTATGCAATTGCGGCTTTAACGCCAAGAGCATTTTTTGCAGTTCATCTTTTGATTTCCGGTATAAACCTTTCCGCAATTCCTGATTCATTGGGGCGTGAGGCATATTATACCCTGTCAGCACGGATTCCAGATAAAGACCTGTTCCTCCGACAAGAACAGGTAAAATTTTCTTTTCAATGAGTTCACTGAATATTTTGTAAAATCTGTATTGGAATTCAAATAAATTAAATTCGTTCTCCGGAGCCACGATATCTATCAGGTGATAAGGAATCCGCCGACTATTAATAATATACTGGTTTAAATCTTTGCCGGTGCCGATATCCATGTTTTTATAAACTTGGCGGGAGTCGGCGGAAATTATTTCGCCCTGCAAATCATAGGCAAGCTTCGAGGCCAGATACGTTTTACCCGATGCTGTCGGCCCCAGAATTACAACTAGATTTTTCGCCATATTTTACCTTGAAATTATCTGCCTTTGTATGTAATTAATTTGCATTGTTACTATACCACATTATGAAAAAATGAGTGGAGCCCCCTCCGGCAGAAGCCGGAGGCTCCTTACAATAACGCGACCTCCCGCGGGTTACACCGCATTCCTCCCCCGGCTGAAGCAGGGGGATTCTAAACCGCGGGATTAAAAGACTTGATTTAGGAAAAGAAGCAATCTTCCCACACCGGTAATTACCATCTGCAAGTTTTTCGATTTACAAATTTCAATGCGTTTCGCGTTTGTAATATTTGAGTTTCATTATCCCTTGTCGCTTCGCTCCTGTGATATCCCTATGTGCTTTGCACACGGGATAGTTTCCAATAGCCTTTGGTGGCTATTGGATAATTCGGCTAAAAAAACTTCAATGCGCCTATAGTGACCTTTAGGTTATTTGCTTTTGAAGTTTTAACCTCATTACGTCCAACAAATTTCAGTCGTAGATGACCTTCAGGTTATGCGCTGTGCTTATGAAACTTGGGACTCACTAAAAAAAGCCCCGTTAAACGGGGCTTTTTTAGTTCGAGTTAACTTTAATTAATTGTGATTACAGTGGCTGAACATTTGTTGCGCTGGGACCTTTATTACCCTGTTCAATGTCGAAACGAATTTTCTGACCCTCATAAAGAGTCTTAAATCCTGTTCCGGCAATAGCACTATAATGAACAAAAACATCTCCACCTTCATCATTTTCAATAAAGCCAAACCCCTTCTTCTCGTTGAACCATTTTACTTTTCCTTCTGCCAAAGCTAAAACCCTCCTTTAAAATATTTGTTCCTCATCAGACATAAGCCCGTAAGAAACTAAAAAAACCGCATGAATTCTGTTTTTCAACTGAAGAATTCTTTGCGGTTAATTTATTTTTTGTAAAACTTAACTTTTGTAAAACTTAACACTAACTATTTCCTGACAAATACCGCGTTTATCTTCCCCGAAAATTTATAATAAAATTGCGGCTTTTTTTACGTTGTTTCAAATTATCACTATTTTTTTTCAAAATCAAGCTTTTTTTCAAATACTTTTTTGTTTTTTTATTCAATTATGTGTTCACGCAAAATACGAGTAAGTTCTTTCTCTTTCCCCAAGTAAAAATGATCTGCGCCGTGAATTATTTCCACAGGTGAATTTATCTTTTTTGCTTTTTGAATTAGAACATCTATCACACAGAACTGGTCACAGTCCCCGCAGATTAATAAATTTATTTTATTGTTTAAATTATCCCAGTTGAAATTAAAATAATTAATCGGCGGTGAAACACAGATACTGGCGGCAAAAGGATTCCTGCTTTCTTCGAGAATTTTTGAACCAACCCATGCGCCAAAAGAATAGCCCGCCAAAAACAATTTTGTCAGCCCATGTTTTATCAGGTATTCACACACAGCAAAAATATCATCCTTTTCGCCTCTCCCCTCATCGTAGACACCGGTACTCCCGCCTACACCTCTAAAGTTAAATCTTAAGGTTGAATAATTTTTGGCAGCAAACGCTTTTTGCAGGGCTTCAACAACATTGTTATACATCGAGCCGCCCATCAAGGAATGTGGATGGCAAATTACAACGCCTCTTTCTCCCGGCGCTTTGCCCAGCAAACCTTCAATTATCAGTGAGCAATTTTTTATATATATCTTTTCTTCCGTCATTATGATCCCTAAATTGACCCGGCAAGGTGGCAGGCACAAAAGCTTTGTTCATCAATTTTTTCCAGCCGTGGTTCAACCTTCGCGCAAATTTCCGTTTTATAAGAACAGCGGTTTTGAAAAGCGCAGCCTTCCTCATTTTCGGCTCTGGCCTCTCCTTTTATGTTCATCATTCTTTTTTTCTTTCGGGGATCGCAGGACGGCACTGCAGAGAGCAGCATGCGGGTATAAGGATGAAGCGGACGATTATAGATATCGCTGTTTAATGCAAGTTCGACAATTTTACCCAAGTACATCACGGCAACGCGATCGGAAATGTATCGAATAACGTTCAGATCATGGGAAATAAACAAATATGTTAGATTATAATCATGTTTTAAATCTTTGAGCAAATTCAGTATTTGCGCTTGAATAGAAACATCCAGGGACGAAACCGGCTCATCAGCAATGACTAACTCCGGATTCAATACAAGCGCCCGCGCAATTCCAATGCGCTGCCTCTGCCCGCCGCTGAATTCATGAGAATAACGATTAGCCTGCTCTTTACTCAAGCCGACTTTGGCCATGATTTCCAGCGCCGCTTCACTGCGCTTCTTCTCATCTCCTATGCGATGAATCGTCAGCGGTTCTTTGATTATGCTGAGTGCGGACTTTCTCGGATTCAGCGAAGAATAAGGATCCTGAAAAATGATCTGGACATTACGGCGATAAGCCTTTAATTCTTCTTTATCGTACGAAAAAATATTTTCACCTTTAAAAGTTATATAACCTGAGGAAGTCTTCTCCAATCTGGTCATCAGGCGCGCCAGCGTGGATTTCCCGCAACCGGATTCGCCGACCAAACCCAAAGTTTCACCCTTAAAAATCTGCAGGTCAACATTGTTAACTGCATAGATAATTCTTTTCCGAGGATTAAACAAACCACTGCTTAGGGTATATTTTTTCGTCAGCTCTTTAATTTCAACAAATGTTTTGAGCATTTTCAACACGCTAATTTAATTATTTTTCTTTGCGCTATACTTCCAGCAGGAAACAAAATGGCCGGGGTTAATTTCCGCCAATGGCGGCTCTTTCCATGCACATTCTTCATCAGCGTAAGAACACCGGTCATAAAAACGGCATCCCGGGGTAATATTATATAAACTGGGAACAGATCCCGGAATAGTTTTAAGGTAATTTCTTTTTTCCAAGGATTGCCCGCATCTGGCCGGTATTGATTCCAGTAAACCTTGAGTATAGGGATGCAAGGGATGGGCAAATATCTCTTCCACTGCCGAGCTTTCCACGATTTTTCCCGCATACATTACAGCGACTTTTTCCGCGGCCTGAGCAATCACGCCTAAATCATGCGTGATTAAAACGACCGTCATCTTATTTTTCTGCTTCAGGTTGGAAATCAAATCCAGAATTTGCGCCTGAATGGTAACATCCAGCGCTGTTGTGGGTTCATCAGCAAGCAGAAGCTTTGGATAACAAGACATGGCCATGGCAATCATTACCCGCTGGCGCATGCCGCCGCTAAGATTATGCGGATAATCCTGCGCCCGCTTTTGAGGATCGGAAATTCCCACTTCGCGCAATTGCTCAATGCTTAACTCCATGGCTTTTTTTGCCGGAAGATGTTGATGCAACCGAATGGCCTCGGTAATTTGCTCACCAACACGAAAAACAGGATTAAGTGAAGTCATTGGTTCCTGAAAAATCATGGAGATTTCACTGCCGCGCAAGGCGCGCATTTCTTCGGCTGATATTTTTAATAAATCCCGGCCGGAAAATAATATTTCGCCGTTAATGATTCTGCCGTTGGCAGGGATGAGCCGCATAATCGAAAGGGCAAGCATTGTTTTGCCGCAGCCGGATTCGCCGACAATTCCCAGAGTTTCACCGGAATTGATTTTCAACGAAACTCCGTCCACAGCCTTAATTCTTCCCTGGGCAGTATCAAATGCTGTCATTAAATCTTTTATTTCCAGAAGTAGCGGCATATTCTATTTTTGGACACGATTGCGCAGGAATTCCACGAGCAATCGAACAGCGACTCCCGATGCGCCTTTCGGAATATAGGTTTTTTCTTTATTTGTCCAGGCCGGGCCGGCAATGTCCAAATGCACCCAGGGCGCATCTCCGGCAAATTTGCTTAAAAACGCGGCGGCAGTGATTGTGCCGGCAGACCGGCCGCTGCTGTTTTTATAATCGGCAATATCGCTTTTGATAAGTTCGTGATAGCTTTCCCACAGGGGCAGTTCCCAGACAAGTTCTCCGGTAGTTTGGGCGGCTCTATCTATTTCACTTTTAAGTTTATCATCAGTTCCCAGCATTCCAATGACATCATCCCCCAGTGCCACAATGCAAGCGCCTGTAAGAGTCGCCACGTCAATAACAGCTTCCGGCTTAAATTCTGACGCATAAGCAAGGGCATCAGCTAAAATTAAGCGACCCTCGGCATCGGTATTAAGAACTTCAATTGTTTTTCCGGAATATGATTTTAAAATATCACCTGGTTTATAGGCAGTGCCGCCAGGCATATTTTCCGTGGCGGGAATGAATCCAATGATATTCAGCGGAAGCTGCAAATCGGCAGCCGCCATAATCACCCCCATAACCGCCGCTCCGCCGGACATGTCTGATTTCATTTCCTCCATTTTCTCCGCAGGCTTTATAGAAATTCCGCCGCTGTCGAAGGTTAATCCCTTGCCCACCAGCACAATTGGCGCCGCGCTTTTTTTATCGCCCACGTATTCCAGAATGATGAACTTCGGCTCTTCGTTGCTCCCGGAAGCGACGGCAAGAAGAGCATTCATCCCCATTTCCTTCATTTTTTCTTTATCAAGAACTTTGCAGGAGACATTTTTTCTGCGGGCGATTTCCCGCGCTTTTTGCGCCATGATCGAAGGTGTCATTTCGTTGGATGGAGCGGAAACAAGGTCCCGCGCAAAATAAACCGCTTGCGTGATTATCTGCGCCTTTTTTATCGCGGATTCAATCAAGGAAAAATCTTTTTCGTCAGTAATGATATTTAATTGTTCCATATCTTTTAAATCTTCGCGGCCAACGGTTTTGAATGGCGTATATTGATAGAGACCCAACAAAGAGCCTTCCGCCACTGCCTGTGCTACTTGATTTTTTTTCCGGGGAATAAGATTTAAGTTAATGGAAGTTGCCGCTTCTTTGATATTCAGATTCCGCAGATGCTGCAAGGCCTTAGCGAAAGCAGCGCGAAGCTTCTCTAGATTAAATTCACTATGTTTCCCCAAGCCAACAAGGGCTATTCTTTTTGCCGCGAGCGATCCTCTGGTGTAGATTACGGATATTTGAGAAGGCTTGGCTTCAAAATCGCCGTTACTGATCAATTCGCTGATTAATCCATCGCTTTTTTGATCAATTTCCAGTGCCACTCCCGTCAATTTCTTACTATCTTCAAACAAAGTCAAAATAATTGCCTGGCTTTTTGTGTCGGCAAGTTTTCCTTTTTTGACAAATATTTTCACCTCATCATCCTCCTTTTTTTGATAACGCTTTTTTGCTCACCCGGCTTCAGCGGATGATAACACATAGCCGAAAAAAGTCAATTATTAAGGACTGATAAAATAGAGGACTTATCCGATTATTGCAATGTAATTATATTGCGACGCAGGCAATCATGAAGATTTTTGTAATTACTTTTCAGGATATTTAAGATAGAGGATATTCTTTTCAATCCCGCCGTTTAGAATCCCCCGGTTTCAGCCGGGGGAGGAATGCTGTGTAACACGCGGGAGATCGCGTTATTGTGAAGTAGTTAAGGGTTACCAGTATAAAGTTGTATCGACGAATCCGCCAGAGGTAGTTCCCGGTATCATAAAGGCAAATTCATCAAAACCGGCAGTTGAATAAGGACTTGTAGTGATATCACCGCAGGCGATCATGCCGAGTTCCGATTGTACGTATGATCCTGAATCCGGTGTAACCAACTCAGTAAGACGCAATGTGCCGTCCGTTGCGCTGGTACAGGCTGCCGAGCCATCATTACATATATTGAGAACACCACCGCCACTTGTTATAGCCGCCAAGGCGCTGGGATTAACAGCATCCCACTGAAACTGCGGCTGAGAACCCGTTGGAATTCCGCTATCGAGATGGGAAAAGAAGTCCACTGTTTGATCCCATTGACTGATATAGGCGGGCGCCCAGATCGGCGTAAACGGCGAAGCGCCGGCAATATAGATCCGTCTTAACCATTCTATATCATCAGGTATAGTATCACCCGGCCGCGCCGGCGTTGTGTAACGCGCAGAAGCGTCACCGTAAAACACATTGATATCGTTTAGCTTAACCGCCGCTCCAGATCCAAGAACTACCCTCTTTTCCTGAACACGGATGTAAAGAGAAGAATTGTCGTCAATAATCAGTCCGTCATATCCATTGCAGCCAGTGGTGCAACTTCCATTGGGGGGGGCCCAGTCTTGATATCCCTTGACATAGTCATCATAAGAAATATTTTTAAAGGCCAGCCAGCGGAAATTGCCATTGGATTGTTTCTCCCACAAAACCAGCAGCAGCGGTCCGATATTATAACGAGAAGAATAATAGGGGCTACTGGAGGTAAAATTAGACGGTAGGGGCTTAATTGCTTGGGGAATATAATCTGTCGAACTTGCTGTGCAGGGTGGCAGTGAACAGGTAAAATAGTTGTTGCCATTTACTTGCGCTATATTAACACCGCCATCTTTCAGGTATTCATTGGCGGAAAATGTGCCGGTCACCGAAGCAAATCTGATTTTTCCTGTTGCGTTGCCGCCCGCCCATGATCCGGAGGTGATCTCCGGCATTCCCTGGACAATTCCTGTTGCACCGCTCGTTGCCCCAACTATGGTATCGCCGGGATTTATGGCCGTCGTTCCGATTTGGTTGTTAAAATAAAGATTCGGCAGATCATACCTCATGAACGTTAAAGCCAAGTAAGTCTCGGAAGCGGTACCGACATTCTGAGCACGGATAGCCAAACCTATTGTTCCAGCCTTTAATGCATTACCCGTGGCCTGTTTAACCTGTACATCATAAGAAAGCAAGTATACACCTGTACCTACTGGAGGAGGAGCCCATAGCGAGTTGATATAGCTGGTGTTACTGTACCAAAAAGCTCCACAGCTATAGGCGCTGGCGCCGGTGCCGACTGTCGCAACAGATTCCATAATGGAAAAAACGGCTGATCCGCCACTCGACGTCTCGAGAGTGGCAACCTCATAATTACTACCTATCGAAGAACTGGCATTAAAATTGGCTACAAGTTCCGCCTCCGTATTTAAAGTATGAACTACGGATGACGTGGCGAAACTGTCCAAGATCGCCTCGCTAAAACTCAAGGTGCGCTGCTCCGACCCTACTTGACCGCTTGATTGAAGCAGAAGATATTTTTTAAATGTTACATTTGTTGCCGAAGTGACGCTGTCATTAAACGTTGAATTGTCTGAATGCCGCAGGTTTGTCAGTGTCAGAACATTACCAACTGCAGTAGCCGTGCTGTAACGGTACAGCTTGGTTTCAGAGCCAATTTCAATTAATCCATCTCTAGCAGGGAATGCAGTTGCGGAGAAAGTATTGAGATTAAGCTTTAAAGAACTGCCCGGTATTAAAGTTTGAGTTGCGGGGGAAGTCGGCGGGTTCAGCACGAGATAAACAGCGTCTCCCGTATTTAGTGTCTGATTACTGGTTAAAGTACAGGTAAAGACACCTGAAGCCAAAGAGCCACCCGTATACCCTATAACGCCGGAACCCGCTGTGTCTCTCAGTTGAATAAGTCCGGTGCTCGGCATGGTAAAACCAGTTGGCGTAGTTCCCGGAAGCTTCACAGTAATATTTTTTGTGTTTGTTACTGTCGCTCCAGCATTATAAAACCAATACGGTTGAGCTGTTAACGTAAATGATCCAACGTTGGGGATAACATAAGTCCGGCCATTTATATTACCGAGAAAGACAGCCTTGTCATAATCTGCAGTTGCACCTATGCCACTATCAGGCGTCTTTAAATAATTTATGGCCAGAAAACGGTAGCCTGCTTCCGCCATATTCCAGGCATTGGCGCTTTGATTGGATGATACTGCCTGACGCAGGCTCGATGAAGACATATAAACAACTGCAGAGATAATGAAGGCAAAAATAACTATAATTATAATAATGTTCAACATCATCGAACCACCGCTGTGCAGATATAATTTGCATTGAGACCTTGTGAGACTGGATATTGAGTTATCTTGTTTCATATTGCACCCTTCACACTTTCATAATTGTTTGTTCTCTCTGAATAACATATTATTTTATTCGCTTCCCGCTGCCGCTTGCGGTCCGTCGGTACATTCATTATTCCGGGGATTAACGGATGTTGTAAAAGTAAGGTTACCGCCACCATCCGACCTGGTAATAATTAGATTAATCGTTATGGTGTGTAGGGAACTGGAGCAACAAGTGGTAGCGGATGGACACGTGGAGGGATTTGTGGAGGTAATACCAAATCCCTCAGATGGCACCCATGCCCCGCCTGCATTGTTAAGATAAGTGAATAATACTGTCCCTGGCCCATAAGTACCCAAACCAGTAATTAGTGCATTCGTTGATGCTGCTCCCACGGGTGGAGTAACAGTTAAATCAATCTCAGTGCCGTTAAGCGTAAATGTGTATGAAGTCCCTGGGGTTCTGTTAGTTTTGTCAGAGATAAAAGTAATAGTATTAGCACCAGCTGCGACAACAGCATTCATATTCATGAATTCCAACGAGAGACGGTTAAGAGCATATTGAGCCTGTTGTACTGTTTCGGAACTAGTCCGTGTCGTCACATACAATTTTATGCCTTGCACAAGGCCCAGTGCGGCAGCGACACCCACAATGCACATTACAACCAGACTGGCAATAGCTTCGATCAGAGTAAATCCGGCGCTGCTTTTTTTCATAATTTTCATAATCCGCCCCTTCATCAAGTAACAATCATCGAAAGAGTCACATTATTTGTAGAGATCGTGATAATAAGCACCGGCGGTGTACTGCCGGGTGGTGTACTGGCCTGTGGCGGCCATGCTGCTGTATAGGTGGTTCCTGAGCCGCTGAAAGTAAAAAAACCGGTTCTGCTGGGATCAACCAATGGCTGATAATGGCTAATAACATATGACCGGAATATAGTGGGATCGAAGGGATTATAGGGATTATTTCTTTGATTTTTATAATCGCCTAGAATATTTTCCGCGGTTTGCTGCAAAAGAAGTTCGTCATTAAGCCATCCGAAAGCACCAAGGCTGCTATAAAGCGGTAGGCTAAAGGTTAAAAGCATTACTCCCATTATGGAAACTAATACCAGCGTAACTATTGATTCAATAAGGGTAAACCCCCTCTGATTCCATCTTCTTTTACTTTTTTTCATGATGTTATCATCCCTTTGTTATCATCCCTGTTTGCGGTGTAATATTAATTGTCTTGGTATTGCCATTGTTATCTGTCAAGGTAATAGTTAATACACTGGTACGACTGTTCTGGGTTGGTATGGATGCAACAGCATCATAGGGCGTACCGAAGCAGTCAAACGCAAGAATTCCAGTACCGCTTGTTGTTACCTGCACTCCGTATGGGGCAAGATTCATAATGATGCTTGCACCGAGGAAAGCAACTTGATTAGCAGCAGGAACACAAGCGCTGGCATTTGGACAATAAAAGAGATAATACTGAGTTGGGGAAGAAAAGCACACGCCCCAAACACTAAAGGTACTTATGTTATCTGCGGAAGTGTTCATCGCTCTTGCTTGCGCCAACCGCAGATGAGAAGTTAGTACATCCGTAGCGGTAATAATATTATTCTGGTTGCCGATAAGCCGCGTTAAGGCTACTGCTGTTATAATACCTATAATAATTAAAACCGCAACAACTTCCAAAAGAGTAAAACCCTTCCTGTTACTATATATTTTCATGTATTTACCCTCCGCTCACATTGGACGCGCATCCATATTTTCCTACGGAAAAATTAAGCGATATTCCTGTAAGTACCGCACCTATTGATAAACCAGTTTCCAACAATAATGCAAAATTTCCACCTGATGACATCACCACCATGCTAATAACAAATATTAAAATATATATAACTAATCCGCAGCGGGCAAACTGAACCGCCTTTCTTCCCATAAACCATACAGCACTACCCAGAACAGTAAGCCATAAAGCAATGAGAATGAAAAATGGTGATTGTAATTTTAACCAGATATTAATCTCTGAATTTGCTGGTACACTTTTTATGAAAACCAAAAGAATTAAACCAAAAATCAGATAAAATACTCCCATCGATATAAAGGAAATCGCACACTCCTCTTTTGTCGGCGATGTGTTAAACATGCCTTTGGTCGAGAGAAATATTTCTCTCTCTATCCAGGCATAACGTCGTTCATTGATTAGACTAATTTTATGCATTATAGCTGGCGTCAAATCGGAACTAGGCTTTACTGTGTTTATCTCTTTGATTATCCTTATTATTTTATCATATTCTTCCATAAATACCTTTTTAAAATCTATCCTTTTATACTATATATAACTCCAGAGGCCAAATAGTCACAAATTTTATTCTTTCAGCAATTCTTTCAATTTTTCCAGTCCGCGATATATGCGCATTTTAACGGCACTGAGTGATTTGCCGGTAATCTGGGCAATTTCCTCAAACGTTAATCCCTGATTAAATTTCATAATTAGTAATGCCCTGGACTCATCCTCCAGCCGCAAGAGATAGACACTTATCTCTTGAGTTTCTATTAATTCAGTTTCCGGCGAAGGATTTTTATCGGCCAATAAATTTGCACTTAATTCTTCAAAAGATTTGTTGTATTTATTTTTTTTAAAATGGTTTCTGATTAAATTTAAAGCCAAGGTGTAAAGCCAGGTAAAGAATTTCTTGCTCTTGTCATATCGCCATAAGTATTGATATGCCCGAATAAATGTCTCCTGCGTTAAATCATCGGCATCCTCTAAATTTCCGGTCATCCGGTAAGCTAAATTATAAATGGGTGATTTATACTCGTCAACCAACAAAGCATACGATTGCCTGTTTCCATTCAGAACCTTGGCAATAATTTCTGCTTCGTTTTTTTGATCCATTATCACTCTACTCTTCGGGGATAATGTTTAACTGCCGCAACATACCGCATCCGTAAATACCATGATTAATCACGGGTATGAATCCTAAAGCAAGCTTTGGGAAAGATTCCGCAGCAAGCTGCGGGGTATTAAACCCCGCTTATGCGGGATAATTCGACTTACGCTTCCTATAGTCAGCGAGTCTCATTACAACTTACCAATTCCGACTTGTGATCTTCAGGTTATGCGCTTCTCTTTCGGAATTGGAGTTTCAACAATAATATTACCTTGATAATCTAATATCAAGTAAATTCGGCTTCGGCTTAATATCAATCCAGCGATTTGGAATCCCCCGGCTCCAGCCGGATGGGGGTCCACTTTTTAGAACTCAAAACAGATAATCAACAGATTCCAATATTATGATGAAATATTTTTGGACAAATCAGATTTAAAATAGTACGTTAAGCTCATGAAAAGTGGGGGCGCGTTTATGTTATTCGATAAAACTGTTGCCGTTGTTGTTCCTGCATATAACGAAGAGAGGCAAATCAGGCAGGTTTTGGAAACCATGCCTGATTTCGTTGATCGCATTATCGTTGTCAACGATTGTTCCACGGATAAAACAGCCGCCACTGTTTTGGATTATATCAGTAAGCAAAAATCAGTTCAATCATTCGTAAAAAATAACGTCGGAAAAACGAGCGACAGCAAATATAACCGTGCTGAACATCTGCTCAAAGAAGAGCAACAAACGGATATGGAACATTTTATTCCCTCGGAAATTGCCAATGCCAATCCTGAATCCGACCGTGTAATTCTAATCAACAATTTAAAAAACGGCGGCGTGGGAGCGGCAATCGCCCGCGGTTATAAATGGTGTCTGGATAACAATATTGATTGTACTGCTGTCATGGCCGGCGATGGCCAGATGGATCCGGCGGAGTTGGAAAAAATCTGTCTGCCCATTCTTAATGAAGAGATTGATTATGTAAAAGGCAACCGCCTCATTCATGGCGGAGCCCGCCTCATCATTCCCAAAACTCGTTATTTGGGTAATTCCATTTTATCTATATTAACCAAAATCGCTTCCGGGTACTGGCATGTCTCCGATACTCAAACAGGTTTCACCGCTATTTCTCTTTCCGCTTTAAGCGCGATCAAGCTTCATGATATTTACAAAAGATACGGGATGCCTAATGATATGCTGGTAAAATTGAACATAGCTTTCTGCACTATAAAGGAAGTTAAAATCAAACCTGTTTACAATATCGGTGAGAGCTCAAAAATGAAAGTGATGAAGGTTATTCCCAGCATTTCCTGGCTGCTTTTTAAGTCTTTTTTTAAGCGATTATGGGTTAAGTATCTATTTCGGGATTTTCACCCTCTATTTTTACTTTATCATTTCTCTTTTATTTTGGGCATTTTTACGATTCCCTACGCCTTAAAAATAATATCCATCACTGTTTCCGGCGGCTCCGTTTCACCGGCAACCATGCTGGCTTTCTTCTTCCTCTTTACCAGCAGTTTCCAGTCGCTCCTGTTCGCGATGTGGATGGATATTCAGGACAATGAAAGACTATACAAAACATAATGGCTTTTGTGGAGAATAAATAAGTTATGACAAAAAAAAACAAAACTCTTTCTATTGCCGTAATAGGGGCAGGGAATTGGGGGAAAAATTTAATCCGCAATTTTTTTGAATTAAATGCGCTGAAAGTTATCTGCGATAGAGATGAAGCGTCACTAAAACAAATGCGGAAACTTTACCCTTCATGCGATTTTTGTGCTTCGCTTACAGATGCGCTTTTCCGTGATGACATTTCCGGGGTTGTTATTGCCACACCAGCGGAAACTCATTTCACGCTGGCACGGAAGGTATTGCTTTCCGGCAAGCACGTTTTTGTGGAAAAACCTCTCACTCTTTCGGGAAAAGACGCCGCGAATTTGATTGATCTGGCTAAAAAGAAAAATTTAATTTTAATGGTCGGCCATCTTCTGCAGTATCACCCTGCTTTTATTAAATTGAAACAACTGGCGCAGGAAGGTGAACTGGGCCGGATCAATTATATATATTCTCACCGTTTGAACCTGGGAAAAATCAGAAGGGAAGAAAATATTTTATGGTCTTTCGCCCCGCATGATATTTCGATGATTCTTGCTTTGGCCGGAGAAGAACCGGAAAGCATCATTGCTACCGGCGGTAATTATCTGCATAAAAAAATCGCCGATGTCACGACAACTCATCTGGAATTTTCCTCCGGCCTGAAAGCTCATGTATTTGTTTCGTGGCTGCATCCGTTCAAAGATCAAAAACTGGTTGTTGTCGGTGATCAAAAAATGGCTGTGTTTGACGACACTCTGCCCTGGGAAGAAAAATTGCTTATCTATCCGCATCATGTGAATTGGGAAAATAACGTTCCCGTGCCGACCCGCGGAGTTCCGGAACGCGTTTCTATTCCTTATGCCGAACCGCTGAAAGTCGAATGCGAACATTTTCTTGATTGTATTGAAAAAAGAAAACCGGCGTTGACCAATGGTGAAGAAGGATTGCGCGTTCTCAAAGTTTTAAACGCTTCCGAACATTCATTGAATGAAAATGGATTAAGAATAAATTTAAGAAGTGATTCAGCTTTAAGCCCACAGGATAAAGAAAACTACGATCTTCACCCCACATCACAAATTGATGAGGGCGCCGAAATTGGAACAGGAACAAAGATATGGCATTTTTCACATATAATCGCCGGTTCCAAAATCGGGAAAAACTGTTCGATCGGCCAGAATGTCGTTATTGGTCCTGACGTTACTATAGGCAATGGCTGCAAAATACAAAACAACGTATCTGTTTATAAAGGCGTGACCTTTGAAGATTATGTTTTTTGCGGCCCATCCGCTGTTTTTACGAATGTTATTAATCCCCGTTCTGAAATTAAAAGAATGTCGGAAATTAAACCGACTCTCGTTAAAAAAGGCGCGACACTGGGCGCTAATTGCACAATTGTCTGCGGCCATACCTTAGGGCGTTACGCATTTATCGCAGCGGGCGCGGTAGTTACCAAAGACGTCCCTGATTATGCCTTGATGATAGGCAACCCGGCGCGACAAAAAGGCTGGCTGTGTCAATGCGGCAATAAGCTCAATGAAAAATATAAATGTCCGCAATGCGATAAGAAATTTAAAAAATCCAAACAGGGGTTGCAAAAATTATAATGAAAATGCTGCTGATTACAAGCAGTTTCCCAAATGATAAAAGCATCGGCGGCATATTTATTCCAGATACTATTAGAGCGCTTAATACTTTGGGCGTACAAGTTCATGTTTTAACGCAAAATTTTGATAATCATAATTCTATAACTAAAACATTATGGGATGGTTGTTCCATTACGTATTTCGGCTGGCATGGTGGAAATACACCGCTTGTAGAATTGATGAGGAGACGGATTTTCGGAATACCTTTAGCATTTCAGTATTTCATCAATGGATATTTATCAGGAAAAACTATTAGCAATACGAGACTTGAAACCAAGCGTCAACATAACAGAACGTATTGCTCGCCTCATTTTCAACCCGAGCTCGGGAAGGCCGCGCCGCAACGCGCCCATTCTCCCCATGCTGCGCCATTTCGTGGCGTCGATGCCCTTCCCACGCGGACCTGGTCTGCACCGAGGGACCCGGCCACGCCACCGAGATCGCCCGCGCGCGCGGTGGCCGCGGGCTGCCAGAGGATCGTCGCCGTCGGCGGCGACGGGACGGTGAACGAGGTGGCCCAGGTGCTCATCCACACCCCCGCCACCCTGGGCCTCGGTCCCCCTGCTTGTCCGCGGAAACGGCCTCGCCCTCCACCTGGGCCTGCCGAGGACCTTCTCCCGGGCTCTCGAACTCGGCGGCCGGACCCGGAGGCCGCGCCGTGGAAATCGACACGGGCACGGTCAACGGGCGCCCCTTCGTGAACGCCATGGGCCTCGGCCTCGACGCCGACGTCGCCTGCCGCTTCAACCGCCTGACCCGCCGCGCCTGCCCGCCTACACCCGGACCGCCCTCTCCGCCTTCCTCGGGTGCAGTCGGAGCATGGCACCGTGGCCGTG
>CAVQCU010000051.1:0-13261 GCA_963710995.1 uncultured delta proteobacterium | reverse complement strand
CCCCGAAGGCTCTTGAGGGAATCGAGAAACCGGTATTTGGAGGAAGTCTGGGCAAAGTACAAATCGTTCCACCTGGCGGTTCGGTCGTTTCGAACCGTATAAAGCTCTCCATCCAGGTAGTAATTAACCGCGAATAAGGCCTGTTCCGCGTGGTCGACAAGCGCGTCCGCGAATCGCGGAGAAAGGGTCGCGGAATATACCAGGCGTGAGCCTCGCCCCGCCCCGGTGAAAACCGCGGCGCCGTTGAGCGTGAGCATTGCCGGATCACACGAAAGCTCTTGAGCGTACTTTCGCATGCTTGAACCGATGCGCCCCGAAGCGAGCACGACAAGAGCCCCGCGACGTCCGATATCGTCGAGTGCTGCCGTATTTGTTCGCGACAAACGTTTATCGGATGTGAGAAGCGTGCCGTCGAGATCGAAAGCAAAAAGTCGGGCGCCATGAACCTTCCTGCAGACCGGCCATGCCGGATCCGCTATTCTATTTATACAGATCTTTAACGATGTCTTCAGACTTATAGTGACGATCGACGCCGGGCGCGGCGCTGTTGTCCGAAGATGGCTGAGACTGACGACCGTCTTTGGGTGCTGCTACATCTTCATCAACCGTAATCACCCTTCCGGTGTCGGCAGGCAGCGTCGGCCCGGATTGTTCGATAATGTTTCGTAGCCGGTCGTTGGCTTCCCGAAGGCGCATCACCAGTATCTTAATCATTCCCACCATCCAGGGAGGAATATGCCTGAGCTGTTCTTCAAAAACTTTTCGCGTTATAACGGTGCACACGGTAGGAACGACCGCCTGAATGCTGGCCGAACGCGGATTTTCGTCTATGATGGCCATTTCACCGAACATTGCCTTAGTGACCGTGAAGGATGAGCCTGTCTTGTAGGTGGCGGTGATGGTCGAGCCGTTAAAGACGACTTGGGCGGCATTCTGCTGGCTGTAGTCAGTGCCCCCGGCACCGACGGTGTATCCGCCACCGTTGGAGTCGCTGCCCCCGGTCCTGACCTCCCACGCCACCGCGCTGGTGAGTGCCATCTCAGTTCACCGGTTGGAAGAATTGGGGATTTCCGGTCACGAAGTTGCAGGCGACGTAGACGCCGAGATTGCTCATGTCCTGGAACGGGGCGACGCCGTCTCCCTGCAACGCGTCTCCGACGGATACCCCGTCCTGGCCCGGGTCGGCGATGACCTTGTACTGGATCATCAGATGGCCTCCTCTGAGTAGGCGACGCTCTGGTTCGGGGTCGCGACACCGTAGATCGCGCCCGTGCAGTAGAGGGCGAGTGGGTACCCAGCCAGGCCCTGTAGGAGCTGGCCCGTGGTCGTGGTGACGGCGCTGCCCCCGATGAAGACATTGGTGGTCCCGAGGTTGGTGATGACGATGCGCTTGCGGCTGGTGTTCGCGGCGATGATAAGCGTCGGCGTGTTCCCGACCGAGACCTGGTTCGTGTTCAGAGTCGAGGCCCGCTGCGTCGTCACGACCGCAGCCGGGTCCGTCGCCGCCGCCGGGGTCGACGCGGGCTTGACCGCCATGGACGTGACGGATGTGGCGCCATCAGTGATCCTCAGGGCATTGGCCACATAGATGCTGGTGGGGTTGTTGGAGAACACGACCCTGACCGCAGCGGTCCCGGTCCAGGCCGCGATGGCACGGACCCTGATATGGGTCTTCCCGCCCATGTTCGCCGAGCCAATGACGTTGGTCGTGAACGACGACAAGAACAGGGACGAACTTATTATGTGGAGCGAGTGCGAAACGTAGGTCACGCCTCCGTCGTCCGAGGTCTCGACCTGGATCGTCCCCGTCCACGTACCGGAGACGTTGACCTGAGCCGTATCGTAGGAGTATGTCCCAACGGGGAAGATCGCCGCAGAGCCCGTGGTCGGAGTCCCTGAGTACGTCGTCTGGTTTAACGAGCTTGTTATGGCCACGACCGTAGCGGTCGTAGCCGTATCCTGCGCGGTTATGTTCACGGGGGCGGATACCAGGACATCCACCGTCTGAGCCGCGACCGTCCCCAGGGCGTTGGTGCCAGCAGGCAAGGGGCTGTTCGGGCTCATGGCCACGACCATGGACGCGTCCGCTGCCGCCGCTGGCGTGCTCGCGGGCTTGATGACCATGGTCTGGACCGCCAGCGGGTTCGAGGTGTCGCATAACCTCAGGGAGTTGGCGATGTAGAAGAGCGTGGGGTTGTTCGAGACCAGGCAGGATACGGTCGCGGTCCCGGTTATGGCGGCGATGGCCCTGACTCGGATATAGGACTTGCCCCCGACATTGTGGAAGCCTTTATGAGTCTTTGTGGCGAGCAGAAAACCCAGGATCGCATTATGCACATGTTGTCAACAGGCAAGCCCCTGCGCAACTAATAACTAATAATTGACAGGACGCCGTTTCTCCGGAGCCGGCGTCCCTTACATACAAGGAGGAACATCATGAGAGAAGCTGTCATTGTAGAAGCCGTCAGAAGTGCCGGTGGACGTTCAAAAAGAGGCGGTCTCGCCCAAACCCGAGCGGATGAAATCGGCATTCAAGTGATAAAAGGTTTACTGGCCAGAGTACCCCAACTGGACCCCGCGGACGTTGACGATGTTATCTGCGGCAACGCCTTCCCGGAAGGAGAACAGGGCATGCAAATGGGAAGGTGTCTTGCTGTAGGCGCCGGTCTGCCTATAACTACTTCCGGCATGACCATCAACCGTTTCTGCTCTTCAGGTGTGCAGTCCATGGCCGATGCAACGGCCAAGATCAACATGGGCTGGTCCGATGTCATCATCGCCGGAGGATGTGAATCCATGTCTCACATTCCTATGGGCGGTTCCATTATGCGCCCCAATGTTGACTGGCCCGATGATGGACCATGGGTTTATATCTCCATGGGTATGACGGCGGAAAACATTGCTGCCGACTACAAAATTTCCCGGGAAGACATGGACGCCATGGGCATGGAGAGCAATCGTCGGGCCTATGAGGCTATTAAAGCAGGGAAATTCAAGGAAGAAATCATTCCGATTAATGCCTATAAATACAAGATCACGAAGAACGGCAAGCGCATCCGCGAAACATTTGTATTCGATACGGATGACGGTGTGAGATGGCCGGTGACACTTGCAGATATGGCCAAGCTTAAATCGCCATTTAAAGTCGGCGGGAACTGCACAGCCGCCAACTCGTCTCAAACGACGGACGGCGCCGGCTTCGCCCTTATCATGACGGCGGAAAAGGCCAAGGCCATCGGTGTGAAGCCACTGGCGAAACTGGCCAATTATGCCGTGGCGGGCTGCAAGCCCGAAGAAATGGGTGTTGGTCCGAGATATGCCATTCCCAAGGTTCTCAAGCAGGCGGGACTTACGACCAAAGATATAGATGTTTTCGAGATCAACGAAGCCTTTGCCTCCCAGGCTCTCTATTCTATCCGCGAGCTCGGTATTGAAGACAGGCTGAAGACAGGCGACATCAACCCCAACGGAGGTGCCATCGCCTTGGGTCATCCTCTGGGAGCATCGGGTGCCAAACTGACGGCGCAACTGCTTCATGAGATGAAGCGGCGCAAGGCAAAGCGCGGTATCGTTTCGATGTGTATCGGCGGCGGTATGGGCGCAGCAGCTATTTTTGAGATGATGTAGAAAAAGATATAGTAATCAAAAGTATTATTACAGGAGCGGCGCCGCTTTATTCAAAAATATTTATAAAAAACATGATTGTAAGGAGGTTGGCAGAGAAATGGCAAATTTAAAGGAAGCGGTAATTGTTTCAGCTTGTAGAACCGCTATTGGAGAGCTTTTAGGTTCTCTAAAAAGCATATCGACGACAGATATGGCGGCAATTTGCTTAAAGGAAGCAGCCGATCGGGTCGGCCTTGACACCAAACTGATTGATGACGTGATTTTGGGATGTACTGGTTATGACGCAGCCCAGAACAACGCGGGTCGCGTTGCTGCGCTTAAGGCAGGATTCCCCCCCACAGTTCCAGGCATGACCGTTAACAGAGTTTGTCCTTCATCTATGGAAGCCATCGATATAGCTGCCGCACACATTCAACTTGGCAATCTGGATGTGGTTATGGCAGCAGGATCTGACAGCATGACACAGATGCCCTTTGTATTAAAAAACCACCGCACCGGTGTTAAGCTGCAAAATGACGTACTGGTCGATAGTTTGTGGGAAGGTATGAGCGGGGGCGGCAATATTATCATGGGTTTAACCGCTGAAAACCTGGCTGATAAATATAACATTTCTCGTCAGGAGCAGGATGAATATGCTCTGCGCAGCCATCAGTGCGCCCAGAGAGCCATAGAGAATGGTCTGTTTAATGAAGAAATTGTTCCAGTACCTGTTCCGAAGGGAAGAGGAAAAGTTGAGGATTTCAACGTTGATGAGCGTGTCCGATTTAACGTGACGATGGAAGATCTTGCCAAGTTGCCGCCTGCATTTAAGAAGGGCGGCTCGGTTACAGCCGGTAATGCTTCCGGATTAAACGATGGAGCCTCAGCAGTTCTGATGATGTCCTTAGATAAAGCTAAAGAACTGGGAATTAAGCCTCTTGCTAAAATCATTGGTGGAGCTCTTGCTGCAGTTGAACCTGAGCTTATGGGTTATGGACCTGTTCCGGCTACACAAAAACTGCTGACCAAGACAGGTATTAAACTTTCCGATATCGGATTAATTGAGGTTAATGAAGCATTTGCCGTCCAATATTTAACTGTAGAAAAACTTCTCGGCCTGCACAGAGAAATAACCAACGTCAACGGCGGAGCTATCGCCTTGGGTCATCCCGGTGGTCCTACCGGAGCCAGACTGGTTATTACTTTGATTTACGAAATGAGAAGAAGAGGCGTTAATTTAGGCTTGGCCACTCTCTGTGGAGGAAATGGCCCGGCCCGTTCAGTAATTATTGAAGCAATGTAATCTGAACCGCTTCATAAGCAATCAATATGGCAGGTTTTCTTTGAGTATGCACATTAAATTTGTGCATACTCAAAGAAATCGAATGACAAGATACAGGGAATGTTCCTGTATTGCTGTGGTAAATAATGAAATGTTGAAAATTACAGCGCTTCATCAAAACCTTCACGAATGGCTTCCCTAAGCTTGCGGACTTGCTTGGCGTAACCGAACAGGATGGTTTTGATACCACTTTCACTGATACTTTCTTCCAAATCACTGATAGATTTGGCCGATAATGTAAGAGTCGCCTGTATACTGAATCCACGTGCAGGCCGCGAGGCCGAAACGATGTAGAAAGAAGCCAAGTAATAAAAGAAAGCTTCATGCCAGCCTCCAGTGACAGTGATGGCATAAAATTCCATCGGTCCTTCGCTCTTCTTATTTTTTATGAAAAAATCCCGGAATGTATCTCCTCGGGGAAGAACACATTCCTGACGGAGTTTCACGCGCACGGCCTTCAGGCACTCTATCCGGATAACCACATCTGTGTAAAGGGAACTAAGGGTTTCGTCTTCACACTTAAATTGATACCGTTCACCCTATTTGCCCAGTTTTTACGTATTGTCAACCTTTACAAAATCGGGAAGATGGGCGATGGATACCTCACCCTGGATTTTTTGAAGATACCTTCTTCCCTCCCTTGTAATGTGAATAATCCCGCTCAATTCTATTTCAACGCTTTTTCCACTTGCCAGATGATGTTCGCAAACTCTCTTCAAAACCGGAATGGACTCATCATCAAGTATGCCGTCCACTTCTATGGTCGTTATGTTTTTCTTCAGATTAGCTTCTTTGATATAAATCATGGGAACATCATTCTTCCTGATAATAATACTTCTTGTCTTGAGTAACGTAACGCAATTCCTATGCCGGACATATTTTTTTTATTAAATAAGTTTGAATTATCGCCATGTGTCGCTATTCTTTTGAGACTAGGGATTCCCGGTGGCTTGTTCCCGCCACTTAAAACTTAAAACAATTCAAAGCATGACGAACCTGAAGAAAAAAATCATAAAACTGAAATACAGGGTGATGAGGTGGCATGGCGAGGGAGATGCACTATATATGGATGGTTAAAAAACCGTATGTTGTGCCTCCTTGAGTGTTTTGAGAAAGGTTTTCAAGTCAAACCTTTGAAATAAAAAGCACTTGGTGCAAACAGAGAATTGGCATTCATTTTGCATTTCATTTTGTATTATATGTTACATGTTTATTCTATTTAGAAATAAATATCAGGACAAGGAGAAAAAATCGTGGATACATCATATTTGTCACTAGCAGGGAAAGTTGCCGTCGTTACAGGAGGAAGCCGAGGGATTGGCAAGGCAATCGCATTAACGCTGGCCGATGCAGGAGCCGATGTCGTCGTTTGCAGTCGTAAACTGGAGGACCTGGAAAAGGTCGCCACAGAAATCAAGGCCATGGGGCGTAAATCCCTTGCCGTGGCCATGCATAATCGGGAAGTGGAAAGTATAAAGAACGCAGTTGATGCTATTATGAAGGAATTTGGTCGGATTGATATTCTCGTGAATAATGCAGCTACCAATCCTGGCATGGGGTATCTCGTCGATATGGACGAAAAAATGTACGACCAGATCATGGTCACGAACCTCAAAGGTTATACAATCATGAGCCAGTTGGTCGGTAAAATTATGCGAGAGCAGAAGAGCGGCAATATTATCAACATCTCTTCTGTTGGTGGAGTGACCCCCGATAACGGTCTGGGTTTGTATTGTATCAGCAAGGCCGGAATCGGTATGCTGACTCGGGCTTTGGCCAAAGAAATGGGCCAATTCGGTATTCGCGTGAACTGCATCGCCCCCGGTGTGGTCCGGACGAAATTCAGTAAGGCCCTTTGGAGCAACGAACCGCTATTGAAACAGGAACTGACCCATACGCCGATCCAGCGCATTGCTGAACCGGAAGAGATGGGTCGTATCGCCTTGTTCCTCGCGTCGGATGCATCGGCTTACATGACCGGCCAGATTCTGGTTGTGGACGGCGGCGGATCGATCTGATTCTCTACAAGTCAACAATTTCCCGCGGGAATAGGAATTACGTAAAGGAAGAGTGTGGGGCGGTAAATTATTCGAAAAGTATTTGCTGCCTATCTTCGCGGTGTTTCAAAACCGAAAGCATGGTAATAGACTGAAACAGACGGGTCTGCATACGGGAAGTAAACCGGATGCGAGTCTGAGGTTTTCCCTCGGGGAAATATGACTATTTAAATAACATTTCAGGAAGGGCTATAAATTAGGAGGTAAATTGCAATGGGCTTAATGACAGCAGATCAATATAGAGAGAGTTTAAACGACGGCAGGGTCGTCTATTACAAAGGCAAGAAGATCGATAATGTGTGCGAACATCCCCACCTCAGGGCTTGCGTCAATACGGTGGCTGTGGATTATGAAATGGCTCACGATCCGAAGTATAAGGATCTGGCACTTGTTTACGATGAAGAACTCAAGGAAAATATCAGCAGGTACAACCATATCCCCAAAAACGGCCAGGACCTATTGAAACACTTGGAACTCATCATCAAGGCAACGGAACTGGGTGAAGGTTATATTCCCCTGGCGCATGATATAGGTGCCGATGCCATGAACGCTATTGCCATTACGGCTAGAACCATGGGCGACGCAGGCAAGGAATATGCCACACGCATCGAAAAATACAGAACATACCTGAAGAAGACTGATAAATGCGTCGTAGCGGGAGTTACTGATGCAAAAGGTGACCGGCATCTCCGGCCTTCCGACCCAGGGCAGGCGAATCCCGACTTTCAAGTTCGCCTGGTAAGCAAAGATGACAAAGGGATTATCGTCAGGGGCGCCAAAGTTCATATTACAGGAGCCGCCTACTGCAACGAATTCTTCGTTATTCCCTGTAAGGCCATGGCTGGTCCCGAGGATGCTGCCTACGCAGTTGCCTTTGCTATACCGGCCAATACAAAGGGTGTCCGGCAGATCGTCCGTCCATTCCACGGTCTTATCAGTGAAGACGAATTCCCTCTTGACAACATGGAGCTAAAAATGCACACAGACTCCCTCATTATTTTTGACGACGTCTTTGTCCCCTGGGACAGAGTGTTCCTCTGCGGGGAATGGAAGTTTGCGGCTACCATGGTTTACAATTTTGCGCTCATGCATCGCCGTACGGGATGTGCCTATCGCATTCCAATGAGCGAGCAACTGCTGGGGGTCGCCCAAGCTATCGCTGAATATAACGGCGTCGCCGATGCTCCCCATGTGAAAGAAAAAATCACTGAGATAGTTATTTATCTTGAGACGCTCACTGCACTGTCGAGGTCGGCCTGTCTGGACTATATGGACCATGCCGGCATTCCCGTTCCCAATCCCATTACAACGAATATTGCCAAATACCATTTTGCACACAACTATCATAAAATGGTTGAGATTATTCAGGATCTGGCTGGTGGGCTTCTTGTTACCGCACCTACATACCGGGATTGGCAAAATCCCGAAACACACGATGATATCAAGAAATACCTTCAGGGAAAGGCAAGTGTTTCCACAGAGTATAGATTGAGGATGTTTGACCTGATTCGAAGAATGATTTCGGGCGACAAGGAAACGATTTGTCTCCACGGTGAAGGTTCTCCCTTTGCGGAAAGAATGACCATTCTTATGGAGGCGAGGAAGACCATCGCCAGATGTAAGGCGCTTGCTGAGGCGATGGCGGGCATTAAGAAGTAAAATTTACATTTGTTTCCGGACGCGGCCCGCCGGGCCGCATCCGGAAGGCAGATGATTCTTGAAGGGTCCGTCTTGCCGGAAAATCAGGAAAGAAGACTGGCCGGTGTTCAAACTCTTTCCGTGGCTTTAAAAAAGTGAAGGGAATAAAAGGTTAAATATGGCGTCTGTGATTTCAACAGAATTCACGGTTATGATGGAAATTCGTTATCCTATTATCGGGGCGCCAATGTTTTTAGTATCATATGAAGAACTGGTGCTTGCCGTCTGCAATGCCGGAGGATTGGGGATGCTTCCGCTGCCGAATTACCGCACGACGGAACAGTTGCGACAGGCCATGAAAATTATCCGTTCCCAAACGGATGCGCCGGTGGGTGTCAATATTCATCTCTCCGGAAAGTTTCCTTGGCAGGAACAACTCTTCATCTGTCTCGACCACGGTGTTAAATTTTTCATTACATCTCTGGGGGATCCCCGCCTGATTCTGGATGCCGTACATGCCCGCGGGGGATTGGTATTTGCTGATGTAGTTTCCCTTGCACAGGGGCTCAAGGCCCGCGAGGGAGGCGTTGATGGTTTGGTGGCTGTAGGGGCAGGGGCCGGGGGGCATAGCGGCCGGGTGTCCACGCTTATCCTCGTGCCCTATCTCCGGCAGATGGTTGGACTGCCCGTTGTTGCGTCCGGTGGAATCAGTACCGGCGCGCAGATGGCCGCAGTCATTGCCTGCGGTGCCTGTGCGGTGATGGTGGGGACGCGACTTATCGCCACACCTGAATCCCGAGCTTCTGAAGCCTACAAACAGGCTCTTATCGATACGGATCCCGATGATATCGTCTGTACGGACCGGGTAACGGGAAATCCGGCGAACTGGATTGCAGTAAGTATCGCGGATATGGAGGAGAGGCCGCCGCTGATGTCGAAAAAATGGCGCGATTTCTGGAGCGCAGGACAGAGCGTGGCCCAGGTGCAAGATGTAAAACCGGCGGCTCAGATCGTCGCTGAAATGGTAGATGAATATTGCGAAACGTGCCGGCGCATGTCGGGCACGGTGGTGTCAAACTGATTTAAATCAGCGAAGGAGGTCAATCATGAGTAAGCTCAAAGGGAAGGTGGCGATCGTCGGGATCGGCGAAGTTCCCACGGGAAGGTTCCCCGAGACGGCGGCAATCTATCATGCGATAGAATCAGCTAAGCTGGCAATCCATGATGCGGGGATAAACAAGGATGAGATTGATTATGTGCTGCCGTGTGCGGCGCTGTTCAGTCCGCAGTTCAATACGGAACTGGTGACGTGCCGGATTGTGGAAGAACTGGGGTTGAAGAATGTAAAGAAGAACTGCCAGATATTTGCAGGCGGATCGAGCAGTACTTGTGCGACGGAGATTGCGGCAAGCCTGATTAACAGTGGCGCGGCAAAGACAATTTTATTTGTTCATGCCGATCGACTGGGGACGGGTGTGAGTCTTCAGGGGGGCATTGATCTTTTTTCCACAGCGGGGATTTCATCGGAGTGGGAAGTGCCATACGGTCAGCACTATTCCTCGATCGCGGCACTTTCAACAATGCGTTACAAGCATGAAACGGGATGCACAGATGAGCAACTGGCTTCGGTCTGTGTATCGAACCGCAAATGGGCGTTGTTGAATCCCAATGCTTTTTTCAAGAAACCGTTGACGATAGAAGAGGTGATGTCATCCAAGATGCTGTCAACACCGCTGCGGGCTAAGATGTCGAATATGCTCTTCGACGGCGGTTGTGCCTTTATTATCACATCTGCGGTGCGTGCCCGGGCTATTACCGAGAAGCCGGTATATCTGCTGGGCGAGGGAGGTGTGGTAACTCATTTTGTGTTTTCCCAGGAGCCGGATGTGTCACGTTTCGGCTGGGCGCGGGCAGGTAAAGCCGCGTTCGAAATGGCGGGACTTACACCAAAGGACATGGATATTGCGGAGATTTATGATTCCTATCCCATCTATCAGATGATCGGTTTTGAGGAGTTGGGTTTTGCCGAGCGTGGTCAGGGCGGTGAGATGTTCCTGCGGGGTGATACGTGGCCCGGTGGTAAGATTCCTACCACCACCAATGGAGGGATGCTGTCGCAAGGTCATACGGGAGCGGGCGGCGCCTGCGCCCTGATGGTCGAGACAGTGCGCCAGCTGATGGGCAAAGCCGGAGATCGTCAGGTGAAGGATGCGAAATTCGCTGTGGAAACGGCTGTTGGAGGGACCTACATGGATGCCCAGGTTACAATTCTGGGAACAGAGATTCCGTAGTATGAAAGGAGATATGAAAATGGATACACCCGTAAAACCAAAACCGGTTCCCGTAGTCAATCCCTGGGCGAAGCCTTTTTGGGATGCGGCCCGGGAAGATAATCTGGTTATTCAGCATTGCAAGGACTGTGGGGCGAATATTTTTTATCCGCGGATTGCCTGCCCTAACTGCTTTTCAGATAATATAGAGTGGATTAAGGCGTCGGGGAAAGGGACCGTGTATACTTATACTGTGGTGGAGAGCAATCCCCCGTCGGCTTTTATTGCCGATCTTCCGTACGTAATAGCGGTGGTAAAGTTGGAGGAAGGGGTGCAAATGTTGAGCAATATAGTGGGGTGCAAACCGGATGATGTGCGTTGCGATATGCCCGTGGAGGTAGTGTTCGAGACGCTCAACGAGGAGTTTAAGCTTCCCAAATTCCGTCTTCTAAGTAAGTAGTGGACGGTTATTCTTAAGGAGAGTCAATGATGACACAGAAATATTACGAAGATTTTGATATCGGGTTCAATTTCAAGACGCTGTCCATCACTGTAACGGAGACGCATGTAGTGAACTGGGCCGGTTTGACGATGGATTTTTACCCGCTGCATATGGACAGTGAATATTGTGCGAAGACGGTATTCAAAGAACGGATTGCCCATGGTCCTTTGATATTCGGTATGGCCGTCGGTATGGCTGGTTTGGCGAAGGTGGAAGGGGGCTCGATCATTGCCTGGATGGGCGCTGATAAAATGCGGATGTTAGCTCCGGTAAAGTTTGGAGACACGATTACGCTCTATGTGGAAGTTGTGGAGCGGAAGGAGACGAGTAAACCGTCACAGGGGTTGCAGACATGGCGCTATACGGTTAAGAATCAGCATGACGAAGCCGTCATGGTTTTCGATATGAAGTTTCTCATGCACCGGAAGAGTGTATGACGTCTGATTTATCAGGCACTCCGTATTTATCAAGTGTGTTTGATTGAAATCATCGGAAGGAGACCGAAAGTGGATTTTAATTTTACAGAAAAACAAAATGCCTTGCGGGAAAAAGTGCGGGAATATGTGGATACCAATATTACCCCGGCCGTGGTCCGAGAAATTGAAGAAAAAGATGAATTTCCTCATGATCTTGTGCAGAAATTTTGTGATCTGGGTTTAGCCAAGGTCAATATTCCTGAGGCTTACGGCGGTCTGGGCGGCGATATTGTCGATCTCATGATCGTTTTTGAGGAGATTGCCAAAAAACTCCCGGTACTGTGCTGGAACCTGGGCAACATCCTCTTGTATGGCAATGAAATTATCGGTGTGAACGGCAGTCAGGAACAGAAGGATGAATACTTTCCGAAACTGGCTCGCGGCGAGATAATGTTCAGCTTTGCCATTACGGAACCCAACGCCGGATCCGATGCTGCCGGCATCAAGACTAAGGCTTTCTTCGATAACGGGCATTATGTGATCAATGGCGGCAAGATGTTCATCACCGGTGCGGGGGTTTCGAATTACGCGGTGACTTTCACCAGGACTGCCGAATCGAAATACGGCGGCATCACTTCCTTTATAGTTGATACGTCCTTGGAAGGTTACAGCGCCAAAAGCATTAAGAAACTCGCTTTTCACGGCTCCAATACCTGTGAGGTGGTCTACGACAATGTCCGGGTGTCGCCGCAATGCATCCTCGGAGGAGAAGAGAAGGGACTCAACAACGGCTGGAAGCAGGAGATGAATCTTTTGAACCAGGAGCGCCTCAATCTTTCGGCCATGACTCTAGGGATGGCGCAGGCCTCGTTCGATGAGGCCCTTACGTTTGCCCGAGAGAAAATGAAGAGGACGAGTCCGTCGACGGAGGTGCAGTCCATCCAGCACGACATCGCTGAGATGGCGTCAGAACTGGAGGCAATGAAGGTACTAGCCTACAGCACAGCATGGAAGGTGGCGCAGGGGTTAAATCCGGTTCGGGAAACCTCGATGACCAAGTACTTCTGTGCCGAAACGGCCAAGAGCATCATCATGAAAGGGATGAACGTACTGGGCGATAACGCCGCTTCGACGGATTACAATATGCAGAGAAATCTGCGGGAAATTCTCATTTTTTCCATCGGCGGCGGGACATCTCAGATACAGAAGAACATTATCTGCAAAACATATGGGCTCTAAATGTCTTTGACGGGTAATGAAAGGCATGAGCATGAAAAACTTGCTGTAGACAGGTATCTGAGTACAATATTATCGGAAAAGGAGGATATTGAAGATGGGACAAATTTTTGCCTGTGAAAATCAGGATGGTATAGCCGTAGTAAAATTTGATGTACCCGGAGAGCAGATGAATACATGGACCGAGGCGGCCA
>CAVQCU010000050.1:0-14040 GCA_963710995.1 uncultured delta proteobacterium | reverse complement strand
TGAAAATCTCGGATATGAAACCTAAAGCAAGCTTTGGAAAAATTTCGCAGCAAACTGCGGGGTATAATTCGACTAACGCTTCAAACTTCACTTCGTTCGTTTTTAGCAAGTCTCATTACAACTACCAAATTCCACTGCGCTTCGCTTGCGGAATTGGAGTTTCACGAATAAAACTTTTTTGTTGTGTCTTAATACTCTTCTTTTTATCCGGTTGTCTGCGGTCGCCGGACACTATCAAAGACGTAAGGGAATTGCCTCAAGATCACGCATCCTACTTAAAAGATACCTCAGTAAAAGACCTTCTTCCGGCGGAAAATGTGGCGCACATGGATGAAGATTATAACATCATTTACTTTTCGGTTTGGCATCAGCGTCAACCTTTTCACGCCTCTCCTGACAGAGTATCATCTCTTTTTAAGAAATTCGGCAGGAGTCCCGGTTATGGCGAAAACAAGAAAATACATTCCGTGGTCTGGATAAAGAGACTTCAGCAAAATGCGTCATTAGACAACTATCCCAACGCCCGGCACTTCGCGATTACAACCAGACATACAAATCTGCGGATGCTGCCCACTCAAGGCCCCCATTTTTACAAACCTGAAGGAGACATATCCGGCTGGCCTTTTGATAATCTGCAAATATCTTCTGTAGCGGCAAATACTCCTATTTTTATTTGTCATCTCAGCGCCGATAAATCATGGGCGCTGGTGGAAACCAATTTCGCCTTCGGATGGATACCCGTTGAGGACTATGCTCATGTTGATGAAGGCTTTATTAAAACCTGGGAATCCGGCCATTATGCCGTAATTATCAAAGATAAAACCTCTATCTTTGATGCCGAAGGCAATTTCGGCCTCAGAACATCCATCGGACAAATTTTTCCTTTGGTCAAGGAGATGACAGACAAATTGGAAATACTTATCGCTGCGGCGGATAAAAACAACTGCGCAGCAATTAAACAAGTATCCGTTTCCCGTCAGATAGTCGAGCCCAAACCCCTGCTCTTAAATTATCCTAACGCAATTAAAATTGCCAACGAACTAATAGACGAACCATACGGCTGGGGCGGCCTTTACGGTAACCGCGATTGTTCCGCCATGACCAGAGATTTCTTCACTCCTTTTGGCATATGGCTGCCGCGACATTCAGAAGATCAGGTTAAAGAAGTAGGAACTTTCGTTGACTTGCAAGGACTTGATTCCGCTGAGAAAGAAAAAATCATCTTAAAAAAAGGAATTCCGTATTTGAGCCTCCTGTGGCGCAAGGGCCATGTAATGCTTTATATTGGCAGGCAAAACGACCGTGCGCTTATTTTTCATAATGCATGGGGAATAAAAACAATAGATTTAAGCGGAAGGGAAGGAAGGAAGATTATTGGAAAGGCCGTGATCACGACGTTGTACCCGGGAAATGAATTAAGTAATCTTGACCCAGATGGATTATTAATAAAAAACATTGCCGCCATGAGTATATTGGCGCCGGAAAAACAAAACGGGCAAAACGGTACTAACCCTTCGGCCAAGCCCTGAAACAAATGGTTCATTATCCCTATCCGCCACGGCGGAGGGATAGTTCGCCTGACAAATCTTACTGCGTTTCACTTGTAAGATTTGAGGCTCATTAAGGTTCATTAAATCTTGGATCTAAATAAAAGGAATTCAAATCCCACTCCGCTTCGCTGCGGGGATAATTCGCTCTAAGATTTTTCGTGCACTGCGTTTCGAAAAATCAAGGCTCATTATGTATAAGTATAAAATTGTTTTAGAATACGACGGAACCAATTACCGCGGATGGCAAACGCAAAAAAATGCTAAAAGCATTCAAGAAACTTTAATTGCCGCCGCACAGAAATTTTTAGGCGTGCCGGTGCAACTTCAAGGAGCCGGACGAACCGATGCCGGAGTGCATGCTTTGGCGCAAACCGCCCATCTGGAATCTTCCAAAAAGGTTAATCCAGAAACTCTACGCATCGGGATCAATGACAACCTTTCTGCAAGCATCAATGTATTGCAGGTGGAAAATGCCCCACCACTTTTTCATGCCCGCCATCACGCTATGAGCCGCAGCTATCTCTATCTTATCGCCAAAAGGCGCACCGCCTTTGGCAAGCGTTATGTCTGGTGGATCAAAGACAATCTCAATATCAATAAAATGCAGCAGGCGCTGAGTTTATTTCAGGGCTTCCACGATTTCGCCTCGTTTGCCGATAAAAGGATGGACAAAGAAACATCAACAAAAGTTAACATTGAAGGATTGTGGTTAAAGGAATTTGACGACATAATTGCCCTACGAGTTGTCGGTTCTCATTTTCTCTGGAAAATGGTGCGGCGCATAGTGGGGGTTACTGTGGAAGCCGGCCGTAATAATTTCACCAACCGTGATATTGAACAAATGCTCAACTCTTATTCAGAAACACCGGCCAGATTCACCGCGCCGCCTTCCGGTCTTTTTCTGGAAAAAGTATTGTATGAAGGCGATAAGCTGCCGGAGATTAAACCGCCGATTTATTTATCTTAATAAAATCATTTAGATTGACCACACTACAAAAAATACTCCGTCGCAAAGTTAATGGGCGCTTTTTAAACCTCCGGGCTTTTTCCCCTCGGGCAATAAACAGCCAGCCGCGCATATATCCTCACATTCACCATCGCATGGTTCGATGTGAATGGTAATGGAGGAATCTGGAAATTTTTGTCTGATATTTTGTTCTAATATTTTGGTAATTTTATGCGAATCCGACACTGATATTTGCGGGTCAACTTTGATATGAAATTCTACAAAGCGAATATTACCGGCTCTGCGCGTCCGCAATTGGTGAAAACCATTAATCGCCGACTGATGACTGATTATATTGCGGATACAATCCTCTTCTTCGGGCGGCAGTTTAACATCTAGTAAATCTCGGAAAGAGCGGACGGTTAGATTATAAGCTGTATGCAAAATAAGAACGGCAACAAATAGGGCGGCAACGGGATCAATCCAACGAATGTCGGATGCGGGGAAAAATTCGTGTCCAATCCAAATTATGCCCAAGCCGGCCATGACACCTGCCGAAGTATAAACATCCGTGCGTAAATGCCAGGCGTCAGCTTGCAGAGCAATCGAATCCGCTTCTTTGCCTACCTGGAAAAGTTTTCGTGAAACAATATAATTAACACCAGAGGAAAAGAACATGACCACAACCCCCCAGCCGGCATATTCTATGACCTGTGAGGAGTTTAACTTTTTCAGAGCTTCAAATACGATCCAAAACGCCGCAATAAAAATAAGCAGAGCTTCCACAAAACCGGATATGTTTTCTATTTTCCCGTGGCCAAAGGGATGACGATCATCAGCGGGAAGGGAAGATGTTTTTACGGAAAACATGGCAATAATTGCCGCCAGCAAATCCATGCCCGAATGAATCGCTTCCGATATTATCGAAACAGAACCAATTACAACGCCGACAATGACTTTGAATAAAACCAAGGAAGAATTGGAAGCAACTGATAATATAGCCACTCTTTCTTTGCGCTGTTGTAAAGTCGTCAATCCATTGCTCCAGATTTGTTTTTTGACTTATACCAATTCTAAATCAAAGCGCTATTTTTGTTGACGTCGTTGTCGGCTTCCTTAACGTATGTACAATACGTCTCGTCGCCTCCGCCTAGCCGCCTCAATATCATCTTTGATTTAGAACTGGTATTATGTTTTGTATCATATCTTATTTCCCGTAAATTTTAAACCATTTAAAGATAAGTGATTCTCTTTGCAAGCAGGGGAATTTATGGTAGGAGACACATCTTGAATTTCGTTGGTGAACCACGGGTATGATCCCGCAGCAAGCGGCCAGGCATCGAATCCCACTCCGCTGCGCTTCGGGGATAATTTCCAATAGCATTCGGCTATTGGATAATTCGACTAAAAAACTTCAATGCGCTTTGCTTCTGAAGTTTTAGTCTCATTACGACCTGCAAGCTTCAGTCGTAGATGACCTTCAGGTTATGCACAGCTTTTCGGCGCAGTGCCCTTGGGGTAAAAATCAAGGCTCATTATGGATAAAAAAATTATTCTTTCATACTTTAGAGCTTCCACAAAAGATTGGCAGGACTGGCGCTGGCAATTTAAAAACCGCATTACCAAAATAAACCAGTTGGAATATTTTTTCGGTAAACCGGCGTTACAAAAAGAAACTCTGACCGCCGTGACATCCGTTTATCCTCTGGCGATAACTCCTTATTATTTATCACTCATTCAAAGTGATAATCCAAATGACCCGGTCCGCACCCAGTGCATTCCAGACCCGCAGGAAATTTCTTATTCTGACGGCTCATCGGAAGACCCTCTGGAAGAAGATTCCCACATGCCGGTACCTAAGCTGATCCACCGCTATCCCGATCGCTGTCTGGCCATCGTTACTGAAATTTGCGCTACTTATTGCCGGCACTGCAATCGCAAACGTTTCTGGTCACAGCCAACGCATCTGAGTTTAAAAACACGGCTGCAGAAAATGATTCGCTATATTTCTGAATCGCCGCAAATTCGGGAAGTGATTATCTCCGGCGGTGATCCGCTCATCCTTGATGACCAGACTTTAGAGATGCTGCTGGCCTCGTTGCAAGCCATCCCGCACATTGAAGTTTTGCGTATCGGCAGCCGCGTCCCTGTTGTTATGCCTATGCGTATTACCAAAGAACTTTGCCGGATACTCAAACGCTACCGGCCGTTATGGTTCAATACTCAGTTTAATCATCCCAACGAAATAACGCCGGAATCCACGCGCGCTTGTAATATGCTGCAGGAGGTGGGAATCCCCGTTTCCAACCAAGCGGTTTTATTAAAAGGCATTAATAATTCCCCCAATGTAATGAGTAATTTACTTTACGGCCTGCAAAAGATATCTGTCCGTCCGTATTATCTTTTTCACTGCGATCCGGCTAAAGGATGCGCGCACTTTCGCACCGATCCGCAATCAAGCATAGCCATGATGGAAAAAATATGGCGTCAATGTTCTGGGCTTTGCCTGCCGCAATACGTTTTGGATGTGCCCGGAAGCTCTGGTAAGATCCCTTTAATTGTAATGTCCAGGGCGACAAAAAATGATTTACAACAACATCAACATTTTTTTGACAAGTTTAAATAAATAGATTAGGAAGAACTTAAATAATATATAAAATCCTAATAATTAAAGGATGAGGAGAAAAACTTTATATGTTCACTGCTAGTGATTTAAGAAAAGGGTTGCGGGTTAAAATCGATAACGAACCGTATATCATAACTGAATTTAATTTCGTTAAACCGGGCAAGGGACAAGCGCTTTACCGCACCAAGCTCAAAAACATGATCACCGGAAGTCAGTTTGAGCGATCCTTCCGTTCCGTCGATACTTTTGAAACGGCCGATTTGCGTGAAAAAAAGATGCAGTATCTCTATAAAGAAGGTGATAAATACTGCTTCATGGATAACGAAAACTACGAACAAGTCTATTTGACGGAAACTCAAGTCGATGAAGCCAGAAACTTCTTAATTGACAATATTGAAGTAGAAATTTTGCTTTTTGAAGACAGGCCAATTGGCATAAGCCTGCCTAATTTTGTTGAACTGATCGTTACTGAAGCTGAACCGTGGGCCAAGGGCGATACCGCCGCCGGCTCCACAAAACCGGTCAAGGTCCAGACCGGATATACTATTCAGGTGCCCACCTTTGTTGGCGAAGGTGAAAAAATCCGGATCGACACAAGAACGGGAGAATACCTGACCCGCGTCAAAGGATAAATTTGAGTTCATCACATCTCGATGACAATTTTAATCTGGCGCGCAAGTCGCAAGCCCTGCAGGCGCGTGCTAAACTGATTCAAAGCATTTGTCTCTTTTTTATCCATCATGGTTTTTTAGAAATAGAAACTCCCCTGAGAATTCCATCACCCGCGCCTGAAGAGCACATTGAAGCCATCCCCTCAGACGATTGGTTTTTACAAACATCGCCGGAACTTTGCATGAAACGGATGTTGGCCGCGGGTTATCAGCAAATTTTTCAAATCAGCAAATGCTTTCGCGCCGCCGAAAGAGGCAATAAACATCTGCCGGAATTCACCATGTTGGAGTGGTATGTGGCGCAGTTCGATTATCATCAGATAATGTATCAGTGCGAAGCAATGCTTATCAACGCATTTAAGGACATGGGACACTATCAAGACATCGCCTGGCAAAACAGAAAAATAAGTCTGGCGTCTCCATGGGAAAGAATAAGCGTAGCGGACGCCTTTTTAAAATACGCACCGGTTACTTTGGAAGAAGCGCTGGCACGGGATAAATTTGATGAAATCATGGTTGAGTATATCGAACCACGCCTGGGCATTGACCGTCCAACTTTTATTTATGACTATCCGGCAAAACTAGCGGCGTTGGCTAAAATAAAAATGAATGATCCAACTGTTGCGGAACGATTCGAACTATACATCGGCGGATTGGAACTGGCCAACGGTTTTTCGGAACTGACTGACGCGAATAAACAGAGGCAACGCTTTGAAGAAGCGCTGAAACTACGCTCCGCAAAAAATTGGGCGCGCTACTTCATGCCGGAAAAATTTCTGCAAGCCCTGCAAACCATGCCCGAAGCTGCCGGCATCGCTCTGGGTATTGATCGCTTACTTATGATCTTGACCAATACTTGCCAAATCGATGATGTTGTTGCTTTTACTCCAGAGATGCTCTAAACTCGACAACATTTAATTACCTTAGCCAATTAGGAATCATTGCAAAAAAACTTTACTTTATAAACATCTAATGCAGAAATTTTCATTTGTTACATAGCGGATAGACATCCTTAACTAAAAAGATGTATTGACAAGGCCTCATTTTTCCTTTAGTTTACGCTTCAATACGCTTCGAATTTAAAATCCATTTTGGAGATGAAAAAGTGAAAGACATTGGCTCTTTAGACTTAAGCGGTAGTTTTAACGGCAGTCTTTTAAACATGATCCTTGACGCCGGACTCATGGTCAAATTTGTTTTGCTGCTGCTCTTTATTTTTTCCGTGGTTTCGTGGGCGATCATCTTCCTGAAATATCGCTATTATCGAAAGATTAAAAAAGAAAACGAGAGTTTCGATGAGGATTATTCGCGCAGTTCCAAACTCTCCGACGTCCTGCCGGCGGCTAAAAAATATTCTTTTTCCACCATCGCGGAAGTTTTTCGTATCGGCTATGCGGAACTGACAAAAACTAAAAAAACATTGAACGAATCGGCTCAGGGAAGCGATGAAATCAGCCTTTCTTCCCTGGACAATCTAGAGCGTTCCATGAACAAAGCCTGCAATACGGAAATGACCAAACTCGAAAGCGCCCTGGGTTTTTTGGCGACAACGGGTTCGGCAAGTCCTTTTATCGGCTTATTTGGCACGGTGTGGGGTATAATGGATACTTTCAAAGGAATCGGCGCGCGCGGTTCGGCAACTCTTGCCGTCGTTGCTCCCGGTATTTCGGAAGCGCTTATTGCTACCGCTGCCGGACTTGCCGCGGCAATACCTGCGGTTATTTTCTATAATTACTTTTTAAATCAGTCCAAAAATATGGTTCAGGAAATGGAAAATTTTTCCGCTGAATTTTTAAATATTGTCGAACGATATCTTGTCCGCAAATAAAAGCTGGAGAAATTAACGAATATGCGCGTATTACGCAGAAGAAACAATTCCAGTAAACCTCTGGCCGAAATTAATGTCACACCTTTAGTCGACGTTATGCTGGTGCTGCTCATTATCTTCATGGTTACAGCGCCCATGCTTTCCATGGGCATTGACGTCAACCTGCCGCGGGTCAAGTCAAAAAGCGTCGATGTCACCGAAGAAAAACTTGTCCTGACGATCAGCGAAGCCAAAGAAATATTCTTAAATAAAACCAAATTACCACTGGGAGAATTAAATCCCAAACTGGAAGCAATATTTTCCAACAGGATTGACCGTGAAGTTTTTCTTCGCGCCGATAAAAACGTTCCCTATGGATTTGTTGTCGAAGTCATGTCGGAAGTGCGCAAGGCCGGCGTCGATAAACTCGGAATGATTACGGAACCGCCCGAGGGAATAAAATGACACCCCGGACGTTTAACAACGGCTACCGCGGCAATAACGGCAACATCCACAACATGATCTTCCTCTCTCTGGTAATCCATTTGATTGTTATTACCATTATTCTTATTTCGATCCCTACTGCTTCGCGGCATTTAACTTTCGGACAGGCCTATTCCGTTCAACTTGTAGGTTCCGAAGTTATCCTGCCGGCCCATGATTCATCCGGGCTGAAAGATATCCTGCAACCAAACGAAGCGACAAACTCAATAATTATAAAACGGAAGATTACCAGCATCGCTTCCACTCCGGTAAAAAATCAAGAAATGAAAAAATTGAATATTGAAAAAGCTGTCAGCGCCATCCGGCAAAACCAGCGAGATAAACAGAAAACCTCTGCGGTTGCATCTCCCGCCAGTCCGGCAAAAATATCGGAATCGGAAATCAACGCGCAAACGAACGAATATATTGGAGTTGTCTGGTCAATGGTTAAAAAAAACTGGACGATGCCGCAGGCATTGATGCCCAAGGAAAATATCGAAACCATTATTGATGTAAGAATTTCGCGCAGCGGCGCAATGGAATATATGGGCTTCGAAAAACGTTCCGGCAACCGTTATTTTGATGATTCCACTCTCCGGGCGGTTAAGAAATCCAGTCCTTTTCCACCTTTACCGTCCTGGATTATGGACAGCAGTATTGAAATCGGCATTCGTTTTCATTCTGTAGAATTACGCTGATACCGGATTACAGGCAAAAAGGATATCAAGACAGCAAGAAAGAGGTAACAAAAATAAATGAAAAAAAATTATTTAATCTCAACTTTTATATTTCTTTTCTGTACATTACCGATTTTCACTAATAGCGTCACCGCAAAGGTTTATGTGGACATAGATTCCCCAACTTTCCAGCAAATCCCTATTGCCATTTGCGACTTTGTCAACCAAATAACAAGCGCAACCAAAGCGGCGGATTTCGGCATGATAGTTTCCGATGATGTCAAAAAAGACCTGTCCATGACCGGAATATTCAATATTTTAAACAAAAAAAGCTTTTTAGAAAACAACCCGCCCGGAAATGCAGCGACAAGAGAAAACATTCGTTTTTCCGATTGGGCAGCAATCGGCGCCGACTATTTGCTTCATGGCAACATAACCCAAAACAACAAAGAAATAATTGTGGAGAGCCGCCTCTTTGATGTTACCCACGGAGAACTTCTTTTCAACAAAAAATACCGCTCTGACATCAACAAACTAAAGGAGCTTTCCAGAGCTATAGCTTCTGATATTCTATTTGCACTTACCAACGATGAAGGCGACTTTAGCACCAAAATCGCGTTTGTGTCCAAGAAAGGCTCCAAATCGGATATTTACGCTATCAACTATGATGGTTCTGAGTTAAAAAACATCACAAATCACCAATCCATTATAATTGCGCCGCGCTGGTCGCCTGATGGAAATTTTCTTGCCTTTACATCTTTTAAAAGTGGGCGTCCCGAAGTTTATATCCGAAATTTTAAGAATGGTACGGAAAAAAAAGTGGCTTCTTTTGAAGGGCTTAATTTGTGCGGGTCTTTCTCTCCGGATGGAAAAAAATTATTATTGACCCTAAGCAAGGAAGGCAATGAAGAGTTATATATCCTGGAAATTGAAACGTTGAAGCTGAAACGCCTGACCAATAATTATTCTATAGATGTTTCTCCTGCCTGGTCGCCCGATGGAAAACGAATAGCTTTTGTTTCCAATCGTTCCGGATCGCCGCAAATTTATATAATGGATGCCGATGGAAATAATGTAAAAAGGATAACTTATGACGGAAAATATAATACTTCTCCTTCGTGGTCGCCGCACGGTGGCCGTATTGCGTACGAGGGATTAATCAACGATAAGTATCAGATTTTTTCCGTCGATGAAGACGGCAATAACCCCTTACAATTAACTTTCGATACCGCTAATAACGAATCACCGTCCTGGTCACCCTCCGGCAGACAAATTGTTTATGTCTCCCAAAAAAATTCGAAAAGTAAAATTTGCATTATGAATTCTAACGGATTAAGTCCAAGGGTACTTATTGAAAACAGCTATATATCAGTAATGCCGACGTGGTCGCCAAGATTTAAATAATTTAATTATGTTTAGGGGTTGCTATTTTTTATCCTTTGCCGTATATAAAGACACTAAAGATAAACCCTGGATTTACCAGAGACGTGGAAAAATAAGGTGGACATAATAAGGATTTCTCTTAAAAATTGTCCCAATTTTTGTTATACTTTTATTGACAACAAGATGTCCCCTTGTTTTTGAGTTTTATATTTATGACAACCTTATTTTCGCATGGAAAGGGAGGACAAATAATAATGAAAAAGAATCTAACCTATATAGGAATTTTTGTTGTGCTTATATTTGGTCTGACAATTTTTACCGGCTGCGCCGGGAAAAAATCAGTAGTCACAAACAGCGTTGCGCAGGAACAGGAAGTTGCACCTGCGCAAAAAGCGGCACAAACGACCGACGCTTCTAAACTAAGCACCACCATTAACCCAAATGACTCTACTAACCAAAACGACACCACCAGGGGACAGTCCGCCAGTGTGGAAACTACAGCAACATCAGAAGCTTCTGTAAGTGATATCAATTTTGATTTTGACAGCTCCATTATCCGCCCTGATGCTCGTGAAATTCTTAAAATCAATGCCGATTTCTTATTGAAAAATAGGATTTCTTCAATTGTTATTGAAGGTCATTGCGATGAAAGAGGAACCGCCGAATACAACATGGCTCTGGGGCAAAGACGCGCCCAGGAAACCAAGAAATATCTAGTCAATTTGGGCATTAAAGAATCAACAATAAGAACCATTAGTTATGGTGAAGAACGTCCCTTGGATTCGGGCAACACCGAAGAAGCCTGGGCCAAAAATAGACGTGCCCATTTTTTAATTTCCCGGTAATAATAATTTAATGAGGTAAAAAAATTGAAAAATTATATTTATCTTCTTTTAGCTGTAGCGGCATTTTCCGTTGCGGGCTGCGCTTCTATGCAGGACTTGAGGGCCCTTCGTTCGGAATTAAACCAGAAAATGGAAGAAAAAATGGATGCAAAATTGGCCGTAGTGGATGCTGAGTTGGCCACCTTGAAAAAGAGTTCCACAGCACTGGAGGCCATGCGTAATGGGCAAGCCAATACGGCAGCAGACATTACCGATTTACGGGAAAATCTTCAGCAACTTCGCGGTCAAGTAGAAACACTAAAAAAGGATTCGGCTCTTAATACAAAAAAGGATGAACAACGCTTTGATAACATTCTCCTGAAAATCAATTTTATTGAAAATTTTCTGGAAATCGGCAATAAAAATATCTCCAGCGATGCTTCCGACAAGAGCAGTAAATCAACCGGTGCCTCTATTGCCAAAGATCCGGCAAAAAAACAAGACAAAGAAAAAGCATATTCGGCCGCTTATCAAATTTTCAAAGAAGGCAATTACGATAAAGCCAGAACCGAATTTCAAAATTTTTTAGCCGCTTATCCTGATAGCGAGTATTCCGATAATGCTCAGTTTTGGGTTGGTGAATGTTATTTTTTTGAAAACAAGTATGAAACAGCAATTCTGGAATATGAAAAAGTAACTAAGAATTACCCGAACGGCAATAAAGTTCCTTACGCCTTACTCAAGCAAGGCATTTCCTTCCTAAAGTTGGGAGACAAAACCAGCGCTAAATTGCTACTACAACAGGTAATCAAAAATTATCCAAATACCAGCCAGGCACGCATCGCGCGCTCCAACCTGCAGGAGATTAAATAATTTCTCAAAGAAAAAACTTCAATTTATTTATCAGTCCAGTGTAATCGTTTTTACATTGGCAGGAATCGGCAAATCAAATATTGATAGATCGGTTGCCTTTTCAATTTTGAGGTCCGAATATTTTATTAATAGTGAAGTTATTCCATCGGCCATGCTGATGGTAATTTCCCCGGCAATAGAGCTCTGGGTTTCATAGTGGTCATATTTAACATTATATATTTCTTTGCCGTATTCATCTTTGCGAACGAGTTTCAGTAATCGATTATTTTCTCCCACCCAGATAATTTGCGAACATCCTGATTGCGCCGTCATTTCTATGCGCAGAAAATTTTTTTCGTGATAGCTTTGATAAGAAATGACTTTTTCTTTTAAGGAAGGATAAGTTCCGGCAAAAATCATTACTATATCTTCAATATTAAATTGCCATGGTAAAAATTTTGCCAGATTGGCTTGTGTCGGCAATCCATAGTAAAATTCTCCCTTTGAAGGGATAAAAATACTCATTTTTTCAGGAGAAGCAACAAGAAAAAAATCGGGCGTCCCAATTACCGGAAGCAGTTCCAACCGTAAATAAGACGGCTTTTTTATAATCAAGGCTGCTCTTGCGGGATGATAACCATGAATTGTTATTAAATCTATCTGCGCTATAGCGCTCAAAATATCATTTTCAGCGACAGCGCTGGAAATTGCCGCCATACTTTTTTCGGCTGGAGAATCAGGATAAATAATTGCTTGCGGAACGCAACCACTGGCAAGCACCACCAGCAATAACAAAAATATTATGCAGGGGAAGGAAAAAACTTTTTTTTGCATAGAAGAATTCTTTTTTAATGAGACTCGTTGACTATAGGAAGCGTTAGTCCTAATGAGGCTAAAACTTCAAAAGCAAATAACCTAAAGGTCACTATAGGCGCATTGAAGTTTTTTAGCCGAATTTTCCAATAGCCTTTGGCTATTGGAAATTATCCCACGTGCGAAGCTAAGTGGGACTATATTATGAGCCCAGCAGTTTGCTGCGAAACGTTCCAAAAGCTTGCGCTGTGGTTCATACCTGCAATTATTTCTGCTTGGTCAAATCTTCAAGTTTCTTTTGTACCGAACTATTTTTAGGATCAATCTTAAGCGCACGAGTATACATTTCCTGAGCTTCTTTAGTTTTGTTCAGCTTTACGTAAACATCTCCCATATGCTCAATGATATTAATATCGTCAGGCAAAAGTTCCAGCGCTTGCTTTAAATATTTCACGGCACTGCTTAATTGATTTTTTTTGAAATGAACCCAACCAAGGCTGTCTATCAAATAACCATTGTCGGGTTTAATTTTCAGAGCCTTGACAATCATTTTTTCCGCTTCCTCGAGATTCATGCCGCGATCCGCATAACTGTAGCCTATAAAATTTAGCGCTTCGGCGTTGTCCGGATCAATATTTAAAACCATTTCCATTTCTTTGACGCTTTCGGCAAGGCGGTTTGTTTTTTCATAAATCACACCCAAAGAATAATGTAATTCTATATTCCGGGGAACAATTTTGATTCCCTCACCCAAGATGTTTTCAGCCGCAGCAATATCTTTAGCGTCTTCATAAAGTGAAGCTAAATAAAGATAAAAAGGAACCTGATCGTTCTTTTTTTTAATATCTTCCTTTATTATATTAATGGCCTCAGCGATTTTACCTTCTTTTTTGAGGATCATTGCGGCGTGAACTTGAGAGTTATCATATAATTCTGACGAAATAGAAATGTTTTGATATTCCTCCATGGCCAATTTGTTTTCGCCTTTTTCCTCATAAGCGGTAGCCAGTAAATAACGAACCTTGTCATCCGTAATATCTTTCTTCAGAACTGTAGAAAATTCAACCGCAGCTAAATCAAATCGGCGCATATCATAATATAAAAGACCCAGCATAATTCTCACATCACGGTTATCGGGATCAACTTTCAATACTTCCTGAAATTCTTTTTGGGCTTCCTCATATTTTTTTTCTTTAATTAAAAGCTCTCCTATTTTAACTCGCAAATTTATCCGTGCGGGATTGATCTCCAAGTAATTGCGATAAACTTCAATGGACTTGTCCAACTTCTCCTGCTTTTCGTAAAGTACAGTCAAATCAAATAAAGCCATCTCAAAATATGGGTTTAAAGATATAGCCTTTTTGAACATCTTTTCTGCATCTTCAAGTCGTGACATTTTAGCCAGAAC
>CAVQCU010000049.1:0-6558 GCA_963710995.1 uncultured delta proteobacterium | reverse complement strand
ATGTTATTATCATACCTATTGAACTAATTTTCGTATTGCTAAAAGTATTTATGTGCGATGGTGATGCCCTGATTATACCGCAACCACGTCTTGAAGAAATACTTAAACTAATTTATGATAACCTGCCGGATATAGAGCAGATTGGAACTTACGCTAACGCTAAAAGCATATTAAGGAAAAGCGTTGTTGAACTCAAGAAATTAAGGGATTTGGGCTTAAAGATAATTTATTTAGGCGTGGAAACAGGCAATGTTGAATTACTGCAAAAAATCAATAAGGGCGTAACTTACGAACAAATGGTAGAAGCAGCGCGCCGGGTCAAAGAAGCCGGAATCATACTTTCTGTAACGGTTCTGTTGGGATTGGGCGGCATTGAGAAAAGCATCGAGCATGCAATCGATACGGCAAAAATTTTAACCGATATGGATCCGAACTATGTAGGAGCTCTTACTTTGATGTTAGTGCCGGAAACAGAGTTGTATGAAGATTATCTTGCCGGCCGTTTTGTCATGCCGGATAAATTCGGTTTTATACGTGAGCTTTATTTGATGATTGCCAATTCCAATTTCACAAATTGCTATTTCACTTCCAATCATGCGTTTAACTACTTACCGGTAAAAGCGTATTTGCCCCGAGAAAAAGAAAAGAATTTAAAAATGATTAGTTCGGTCATCGAAGAAAAAGACCTAAGCCAGATCAGACCAGAGTATCTGCGCGGCTTATAATTCAGGGAGTATAATTTTTGAATATTACGAGAATTTTTTCCAGCTTTTTTTCTGGCGTAACAATGAATATATAAAAAAGAAGATTGACGCTATATTGGTTAAAGCGCAAAAAAACCGCCTTGTGGATTCCTCTTCGCGGGAAATGATCGAAAATATTTTGGAATTTACTCATATTTTAGTTCGCGAAATAATGATTCCGCGCACGGAAATTATTGCTGTAAGCACGGAGGCGACGATTGAGGAAATTATCAATGAAGTGATCGAATCACGCCATACGCGTATTCCCGTTTATCGCGGAACCATCGATAACATTATCGGTATTTTGAATGTCAAAGACATGCTTAAATTCTGGTCAAAGCAAATCACCAAAGAGGATTTATTGGCTTGTTTAAGTACGCCGTATTATATTCCTGAAACAAAAAACACCCATTTATTGTTTTATGAATTAAAAGAAAATAAAAAACATATAGCGATTGTTATTGATGAGTATGGCGGAACAGCCGGTTTGGTAACATTGGAAGATCTGCTCGAGGAAATTGTCGGCGAACTTCGTGATGAACATGAAGCTAATGCTGCCGGTGATGGAATTTCTCAATTACCGGATGGATCAATAATATTCGATGGTCGAATGGAAATTGAAAATATTGAAGAGTATTTAAATGTCAGCTTGAAAAAAGGCAGATATGAAACGCTTAGCGGCCTGATATTAAACTCGACTAAAAGAATTCCCTTGTCCGGAGAAAAATTTCAAATAGAAGGCTTGGAAATTACCATCGAAAATGCCGATGAGCGCAGTATTAAAAAGGTAAAAATTAAGAAAATCAAAACAAATAGTCTAAATGAAGAATAAACCCAGAACCAAAAATAATCTCCAATTAAGCAGCGGCAGAGCATTAACAAGTGATTCTGTTTTTTTAGCTGTTTTAAGTGGACTGTTATTGTTTTTATCTTTTCCTAAGTATGGTTCCGGATGGCTTGCCTGGATTGCTTTTGTTCCTCTTTTTTTCGCTCTGCGGAAAGCTGCTTCAATTACTCAGGGGTTCCTTTTAGGTTTTATCACCGGAATTGTCAGCTATATCGGAATAATTTATTGGATTGCCTCTGTAGTTACAAACTATGGTTATTTGCCTTTATATTTGGGTATTATATTGATGTTGCTTCTGGCTTGCTATTTAAGTGTTTACGTAGCTTTGTTTGCCGGGGGCATTGTTTATTTCCGGGGAAAAATTGCCCTCTATTTAACGGCGCCGGTTTTGTGGGTTTGTTTTGAATATTGTAAATCAATTCTGTTGACAGGATTCCCTTGGGAGAATCTTGGTTATTCTCAGTATCTGAACTTTTATCTTATTCAATTTGTTGATATTGCAGGTGTCTTTGGTTTGTCTTTTTTAATTGTTATAGTTAATGCGACTATATTTGAAGTGCTCAATAAAAGATCCGGGAAAGAGTATGTTTTAGCTGTTGTCGTTTTTCTGATTCTAGCCAGCGTTTATATTTACGGCTTCTGCAGGTTGGATCAGGTTAATAAAGTGATGCAAAATGCGCAAGGCATGGAAGTTTCGTTAATACAGGGCAACATCGATCAGTCCATAAAATGGAATGAAAATTACCAGAGAGAAACATTAAATATCTATGAGCAACTTTCCCTGAAAAATGCGCCGGCAAATGGGAGTTTAATTGTCTGGCCGGAAACGGCTGCTCCATTTAGTTTTCAGGATATGAATAATTTGCACGATCAGATTACAAATTTGTCGCTGGCGACAAAAAGTTGGCTATTATTCGGCTCTGTCAGTTCCTTGCAAAAAAAAGACAGTAATGAATATTTCAATAGCGCATATCTATTGTCACCTTCCGGTGAAATTAAAGGCAAGTATGATAAAGTTCATCTCGTTCCTTATGGGGAATATGTGCCGTTAAGAAATGTTTTCCCTTTTATTAAGAGACTTACTGCCGGAATGGGTGATTTTGGCACTGGAGCCGGATATTATCCTTTGTCTTGCGGTGATAAGAAAGTAGGGATTTTAATTTGTTACGAAGCTATCTTACCTTTTGCAGCGAGAATGTATAAAAAAAGGTCTGCCGAATTATTGGTGAGTATTACCAATGATGCCTGGTTTGGCACTACCTCAGCGCCTTTCCAGCACTTTTCCATGGCGATTTTTAGAGCCGTGGAAACACGGCTCTATCTGGTCAGGGCTGCTAATACCGGTATTTCCGGAATTATTGATCCGACCGGCAAAATAATTGCAAAAACAAATATTTTTCAAGAAGATGTCTTGAAAGGTTATATAAAATTCGTCAAGATACCGACTTTTTATGCTGAATGTGGTGATATTTTAGTATTAATTTGTTTTGTGTTAATTATCTTTTATTTATTTTGGAGTTTAAAAGGGAGGGTAAAAAGATGCCGGTGGAAAAAATAAATATACAAGAGACAGTAAATGATTTGAAAAAACGAATAAAGTATATAGGGGAATGTCTTTGACGTCCCGGAGATGAAACTAAAAATAAAGGATTTAGAGGAATTATCTTTTAAAAAAGATTTTTGGAGTGATCAGGATAAAGCTCGTGAAATTCTGCAAAAAAAGACGAAGCTTACAGAGGCATTAGATAAGTGGGAAAGGTTTAATAACGAAATAAACGATATTGAAAATCTGGGAAGCATCGCGCTGCAGGAAAAAGATGAGCAGGTACTGCAAGTCTTGGCTCACGAATTGGAGCCATTGAGTTCTGCCGTTGGTCAGGAAGAACTCAAAATGATGCTTAACAACGAACAAGATTCGTTGAACGCCATCATTTCTATTCATGCTGGAGCAGGTGGAACAGAAGCGCAGGACTGGGCGGAAATGTTGTTGCGCATGTACTTACGCTGGACGGAAAAAAAAGGGTTTGTTACGAAAATAATAGATAGTCTTCCTGGAGACGAAGCCGGGATTAAAAGCGTATCCTTTACTGTAGAGGGCGAATATGCCTATGGTTATGTTAAAGCGGAAATCGGCATACACCGGTTGGTTCGCATTTCTCCTTTTGACGCCGGCGCACGTCGTCATACATCATTTGCATCTGTTTTCGTTTATCCGGAAGTAAATGACGAAATAAAAATTGAAATTAACGAAGACGATTTACGCATTGATACTTTTCGCGCTGGCGGAAAAGGTGGTCAACACGTAAACAAAACAGATTCGGCTGTAAGAATTACCCATTTACCTACAGGTATAGTTGTGCAATGTCAAAACGAACGTTCCCAGCATCAAAATAAAGCAATGGCCATGAAGTATTTAAAATCAAGGCTATATGAGAGGGAACTGCAATTAAAGAATGAAAAGATTAATGAAGAAAATAAATTGAAAAAAGATATTGCCTGGGGAAGCCAAATAAGGTCTTACATTCTACATCCGTATAAAATGGTTAAAGATCATCGGACGAATCTGGAAAATAACAATGCCAATAAAGTTTTGGATGGTGATCTTGATGAGTTCATTCAAGCGTATCTCATGAATGCGACAAATCGTTCTTAACTTACTGTTTTTATGGGCAGTTGGTGAATAAATTAATTTATAGCATGATTGTCTCAAAAGGCTGGCGATCAGCAATTAATTTTGGAAAAAATAAAAACTATGCTATACACCAACAGCCGATATACCCTTACCACTGCGGCTATAGAAGAAATATTTTTCTGACGCATGTTTTATAAAATTAAGGAGTTGTTTATATGATGAGAATAAAAAGCGACTGTGTTGCTTACATTATTGTGTTTAGTTTAATTTTTACTCTTCCTTTATTTGGTTGCGCTGAAAATGTAGCCATTCGAAAACCTTTGACTGTTGCCAGTTCTGAGATTACGAAACAAGCGGTAAAAAAAGAAGATCTTTCCGTAAAGGAAGAAAATAAAGTTAATAGTCAAAAAGAAGAAAGTAATTTTTTCAATTTAAATTCAAATGGTAGTTCGGCACAACAAAACCCAGTCAACGAAGAAAAACAGGAAATGATGGAAAAAGCATTGGATTTGCTGGAAGTTGCCGATAAGCTCTGGGAGAAGGGTGATGTAGAAAACACATTAAATACCTTGGATGAAGCTTATGCTTTGCTTCTCGATGCCAATGGCGATGCGGCGATTGCTCAGGAAAAAGATGATTTGCGTCTTTTAATTTCCCAACGCATTTTAGCTGTTTATTCCTCCAAGAGGACTGTTCTTAATGGTAAGAATAGTGAAGTGCCATTAATCATGAATGATGACGTTGAAAAGGAAATCAGATCCTTTCAAGGTGGAGAACGCAATAACTTTATTGCTGCTTATCAGCGTTCCGGCATGTATCATTCTGAAATAGTAAAAGCATTAAAAAAAGCGGGAATTCCGGAAGAGTTTTTCTGGCTTCCGCTGGTGGAAAGTTGGTTCAAAATTAACGCGTATTCCCGAGCCCGTGCGCTTGGTTTGTGGCAATTTATTCCGTCAACAGGCTACAAATTCGGTCTGAGTCGCGATGAATGGATTGATGAACGTATGGATGTGCAAAAATCCACTCAGGCGGCAATTGCTTATTTAAAAGAATTGCACAACATGTTTGGTGACTGGCTTACTGTTTTGGCTGCTTATAATTGTGGAGAAGGAAGGGTGCTCAGGGTTATATCAAGGCAAAATATCAATTACCTTGACGGTTTTTGGGACCTCTACAGACAATTACCCCATGAGACAGCTCGTTATGTTCCCCGGCTACTGGCCACTTTACATATAGTTAAAAATCCTCAAAAGTATGGATTTGATTTGAATACTGTAGAAAAACAAATTAACTTTGAGACAGTCAAAGTTAATAAAATAATGAAACTTAAAGATATTGCGGAAAAAATTGAAGTATCTGAAGAAGTACTGAACTCACTTAATCCGGAATTGAGATATAAGATGACCCCCAATCAGGAATATGATTTAAAGCTTCCTAAAGAATCTTTGGAAAAATTCAATTTAGTTGCCAATGAAATTCCCCAAAGTGAGAAGCCGCGAATTCTTTCTGTCCGGACAGTATTTATAAAACACCGGGTAAAAAAAGGTGAAACGATCACTTCCATTGCTAGTAAATATAATGTTTCTGATTCAGTGATAATATCGCATAATAAATTAAGTTCTAAAAAGAAGTTGGTTCAGGGCAGAAAACTGAAAATTCCTATAACGAGGGAAAATCAGGGCTATGCGAGTAGTAAATCAAGACAAAAAGGTGAAAAGATAAGAATTGCGTCTTCAGGACGATATAAGGTCAAAAAAGGAGAGACCCTTTTAATGATTGCTCGCCGTTTTGTAATTACATCCGATCAAATAAAAGAGTTGAACAACTTAGAAACGGATAAAATCCGTGTAGGCCAAATATTGAAACTTCCGCAAAAAAAAGCCAGCGCTAATTCAGAAGAAGAAAATGATAACATTAAGAATGTAAAAAAGTTAGTTAAAAAGGCCAAAATAGACAAGCCGGTGTTATCGGCAACTGATGTGGATAAATTAGGAACGAACAAATATGTTGTTACGAAAAGTGATAGTTTACACAGCATTGCAAAAAAAAATAATATGAATGTAGCTAAGCTTATGGAATTAAATAAAATATCTCTCGATGAAAAACTAGTTCCCGGACAGATATTGATTGTTAAATAGATAAAAGGAAATCATAGCATAATTTTTTATGGACAATAAATCAGGTAAATTTATTTACTTGACAATAAAAATATAAGTTTGATATAATACGATAAACGCTTGGATCCGAAAGGACTGGGACGGAGGGGAAATTTAAAGAATATTACAAAGCCTTTCGTCTTGCGACGGAAGGCTTTTTTTATATAAAAATGAAAATTA
>CAVQCU010000048.1:0-16072 GCA_963710995.1 uncultured delta proteobacterium | reverse complement strand
TCAGCAGGTTTTTGCGTCATGGTTCGATCACCCAATTCCTTCGAGTGTCAGTCTCGCCGAAATGGGCTTGACGCGCGTCGCTTTGCTTACCGGAAAAGAAACACAGTTTAAATCCTATCGTGCGCCTTATCAGGCCGATTTTTTCAATATCACGGTGATGATGAATAACGGACTTTTCCATGTGATCGGTTCTAAGAGCGCTGTTGCGTGGTCTCAGCTATCGGCAAACTCGCTGCAAACGCGCGGTGAAACAGAGACGGATTGTTACAGAGGGACATGCAGGCTGCGGGCAAAATAGAAGAGTTTTAATGCCCTCCTTTATCAAAGGGGGACGTGGGAAAAATTATACCCTTGACGTGCAGTTGATACTTCCTTATCGTTCTCTTTACAGAAAGAAATATCTCATCAAAATCAAACTTTGTAGGAACATATATGACAAAAAATAATAAAATACCGCTACGCAACAGGAAGGGTGATCTCAGAAAACTTGTCATTTTGATGAACAAGCAAAATAAAAGATTTATGCCGCCATTTGATCCAATACTCAAAACGATTGATTTTGTTATCACGCCAGACGAACTCGACCTGCTGCTAAAAATGGGCACGGATTTGTACTCATATGAACAAGTTGCCGCTCTGAGCGACATGAATAGTGAAAAATTCAATTCAATATTCGAATCCCTTAAACAAAAGGCATTCGTAGGAATAAAACTCTCTGAAATAAATGAGGAACGATATACCCTCCATCCTTTTATCGTCGGATGGTTTGAAGGTGTGGTTTCGTACTTAATCGGCAAACCGGAAGAAAAGGAATTCGCGCAAAGATATATGTCATTTTTTAATTCATTGCGGAATCGCAATTACTTTCCCGTCAGGCAAGTAATGAATGTTATAGGCAAGTATGCAACTGTGTCAAATCAGAGTATCGGCATGGTTCGTGAATCAAAGAATGCCAAGGGAAAGTCCACGGTCATTATTAATGAAACAATAATTGCGCCGGATTCCAATATTTATCCGACAAATTCCATTAATGATATTATCATGGAATATGGAAGTAAAAGTATCATCGGTCAATTCAAAGCGTGCATGTGCCGGCAGATGACTTCCAAAATTGATGATCCATGCCGCTTTAAGATGCCCGACGACATAGGATGTATGGGTTTTGGCGAAGGAATTAAACCTTATCTGAAATATGGATATATGCGTCAAATCAGCAGGGAAGAAGCTTATGATATTATCCAGAAAGCAAGGGATTGCGGCGCTGTCCATTCGGTGTTCCACGAGCAGGATGATACGAAGCTTCCGCAAGTCGGTTTGTGCAACTGCTGCTGGGACTGTTGCGGAATATTCCGATCATACAACATGGGAGCTGTTCCTTTGCGCTATCGCTGTTATTATATGGCGAAGATTACAGATAGTTCAAAATGCAAAGGATGCGGACAGTGTGAAAAGTATTGTCCGACTGCCGCAATATCAGTCTTAGATAAGAAAGTAGTGCTCGATATAAAGAAATGCATTGGATGCGGTCAATGCGTTCATCAGTGTACCCGTTTTGTTGTTGAGCTCATTGAGAACAAACGCACCGCATTCCTGCCGATGCTCAAAAAGTATGAGGCAAGAATAACAACGTAGGCCCCAAAAGGCTTTTCTTTATACTTCCAACCGCGAAACAAATATTGGCAAGCAGCCAGTTTAGATCAAGGTATCTTTTAGCCTTGATAAAAAATTAAAAACGTTAGAGAAAATAAATTAGACGACAGGAAATGATTGGGGACGATAATCTTACTTAATGGAGGAGGACTCTGATATGAAGTCAAAACTGACAATAGCGAAAAAAGCCCCCGACTTTAGATTTAAAACGCCGTGGGATGATGAGGTAAAATTTTATGATGCTGTCGGCAATAATCCGGCTATTTTGATTTTTCTGCGCTATTATGGATGTCCGGTCTGCCAGATGGAAATGGCAAAAATAAAACAGGAAATCGAACTGGTCAGTAAAAAAGGAGGACGCGTATTTGTAGTTCTACAAAGTGCGCCGGAAACGCTTGCTTCATTAACCAACAAAGAAGATTGGCCTTTCACTATCATTAGTGACCCTCAAGGGAATGTGTTTCAACTCTATGGCGTGGAAGTCGGTGGAATTATCAAATATCTTCATCCCGCCGGTTTGATTGCGGCAATCAAGGCTACCTTTCGCGGTTTCCTGCATGGTAAATTTGAAGGAAAGGAAACACAACTTCCTGCCGCATTTGCCATGAAAGCGGATAAGATCATTAAGTACGCTCATTATGGGAAAAACATTGGCGACATGCCATCGCTTACAAAAATGATAAACGGCATATAATATTAATGGCAGAAGAGTACGGCTGGTAACTTTTCTGGGAATCCAGATGCCGATCCTCAAATAAAATGGAATGCGTCTGGTCTTATCTATAAAAGCTTTCATAATTAATAACTTATCAGAGATAATTTAAAGAATTTCGTTAGCAATATGCAATTGATCTTTATATATTGTAATAAGTAATTTTATGATTTATAAAAAAATAGTTTGCAGGGTAGTGAAACGAAAAGTTTGCATTCCCTATACGGAAAAAAGCTGACCGCGAATGAATGGATATTTTTATACCTTCCTTTTTAAAGGAGGGGTAGGGAGGATTTTGTGAGAGAGGGTTTTATGCCAAACACAAATAGCAAAAGGAAGATGCCGGATGATCTAAAAAGTTGCGTAGAATTTCATGGGCATATCTGTCCCGGCCTGATATATGGTTATCGGGTGGCCAAAGAGGCGATGAAATTGATGAATCTCACTCGATCTGTTGATGAGGAAGTTGTTGCCATTTGTGAAAACGATTCCTGCGCTGTCGATGCGCTTCAGGTAATGCTGGGCACTGTGGCGGGTAAAGGAAATCTGATCATCAAAAATTTCGGGAAGAATGCCTATACGGTGCTGAACCGCTCCAAACGTCAGGCCTACAGATTTTCCCGCAAAACGCGCTACGATTACACGGGTAAGGATAAGAGCGAGTTTGAGCGGTTGGAAGCTGCTGTTGCCGCCGAAACTGCGTCGGAAGATGATCGGCGAAATTTGAAGCGTCTGAAGGTAAGTGATTTGCTGGCGTGTCCTTTCGCGGAAATCTTTACAACCACGGAAGTGCCCTTCGATGAGCCTCTCTATGCGCCGCTTGCGCCGTCTGAACCTTGTGTCATATGCGGCGAGATGACTATGGCGGTAAAGATGATAAAGTTAAGCGATGGACGGCAAGTATGCGTTCCCTGTTCGGAAAAAAGCCGGAAATGACTCAGGCGGTAAATATAACTAAAGTGTTATAATGTATATATTCGATAAAGATATTTTGCTAAAACAAAAAAACGAGTTCGATTTTGAAGGAGTTGTCGCGTCCAATTGGTCTATCAACGGCAATCCCAACGGCGGCTATTTGATGGCTTTTCTTGCTGCGGCTATGCAGAAAAGAGTGATAAGAAATGGCCGGTTATTGTCACCGCAAACTTTCTTATCAAATGTGAAACGGAAAAAAATCCAGAGTAACGGTGGAAACGATTGCCGTGGGAAAACAGTTGAATCGGTATCAGGCAAACCTGATTCAGGACGGCACTGAAAGAACGCAAGCGTGGGCGACGTTTATGGATGAAAAAAAGGTGATAAGAACGCGAACCATTATGAAAAGGAAGCGCCGGATATCCGTGCGGGAAGAGTGTTCGTCCTTTCCGGTACTGCCTACATACACGCTGTTTAATCACATGGATGTGTTAATGGCGCCGTCCTGTTCCGGATGGCTTAAAAGCGAAGGGGTTTTATCGCCGCGCTCCGAACAAAAAGGATGGATAAAATTCAAGGATGACCGGCCTTCCGATGCTATTTCTCTTCTTTTAATGGCGGATTCTTTTCCGCCGCCGGTGCTGGCCAGCCACGGAATGGTGGCTTGGGTTCCCACCGTCGAATATTCGGTAAGTGTCAGAGCTTTACCGGATACTGCATGGATCAAAGCGGTTTTCCGCTCCTATTATCTGACGCGCGATATTGTGGAAGAAGACGGCGAACTCTGGGATGAAAATGGGAAACTGCTAACTATATCGCGGCAGATAGCGCAGTTCAGAAAATATTAAGTATACCATTCTACTTTCTGCTATCATTCTATAGGTTTTTTTGTGAAGTGACTTTTTATTCTCTCCTTTAACTTATGTCGCCGCATGACCCTCAAGTTATTCAGGGTATCGATTCCTCATAAGGGTGCGTACAGGTCTTCAATGTCGATCTAGAATGTGTTGAGGAAAATGCTAACCATCATATAACATTTCGCCGCTATGGCCAGTTCCATCAGCACTTGAAAAGAAAAATGTTTGCTGATAGCAGGTGAGAACAAACACAGAAATACAAACACAAGTTCCGCAGAACAATAGCCCTGCAGTTAATCTGCGAAAAATATTTTCTCACTATCTTTTTAATTTGACACTATTCCAGCAGATGAGTATGGGGGTCTTCCTTGTCAATACCCAATTTTTGAATCCGTTCAATTTCATTGAGCTTCATTTTGATAACCACGATAAGTCCGATAATGGCAAACCAAAAAACAGCAAGAGTAGTGTAGATTGTGTAAGCCTCAACAGGTTTGCTAGGGAAAACGGGAATTTTTTCTTCTGCAAAAGCCAAAAATCCGAACAAGAAGATTGTTAATGCAATAAATAGTATCCTGATAAAATATTTCATAATCACACCTAATCAAAAAAACCGACAAGTGTCATTGTTATAAAATAAAAAATATAAACAACAGCAATTACTGTGAAGATTGGACTTCCCTCGTTTCTGTTTGATTTGCGATCCAGAAAGGGAATGAGAAAGAAAAAGAATATTCCGATGGAAACGCATACAATGGCTATGGTTTCTCCATTGAAGCCCATAATGGTTCCGGGAAAGAGCTTGAGTGTCTCCAGCATAAAGAGAAAATACCATTCGGGTTTAATGCCTTCCGGCGGCGGAGCAAGCGCGTTTGCTTTTTTGCCAATTTCCGGCGGCAATAAAATTGCCAGTGTCACCACAACGCCCAGCACGACAAGCCAGATTATAATATCTTTGTAAAAAACATTGGGGAAGAAAGGCTCTTCTTTGTGTTCTTTTTTTTCCAGAGAAACGGGTATGCTCATACCGTGATATTGCACAAAAAGCAGATGTATGCCGATGAGCAACAGCGATAACACCGGCAGAATGGATACATGAAAAGCATAGAAGCGGGTGAGGGTATCGCCTGTTATGTCAACGCCTCCTCTTAAGAAAATTTTGATAAAACTTCCGACAAAAGGTAAGGCGCCAGCGCCTCCGGTGGCTACTCGTACCGCGGCAAAAGCCCGTTCGTCCCAGAGCATCAAATAGCCGCTCAGGCCGAAGAAAATGGAGATGACCAGAAGAATGAATCCAGTAACCCAGAGAAACTCCCGCGGCTTGCGGTATGATTTGATCAGCAGTGTGCTGAAGAGGTGAATAAAAACAAAAACGATGCAGAGCTGTGCGCCCCAGTGATGCAGCGAACGAAAGAACCAGCCCATATTTATTTTCGTGACAATATCAATAATGCTTTCGTAAGCAAAGTCGACATGCGGAATATAATAAAAAGCCAGCAGCATTCCGGTTATGAATTGCAGGATAAAAAGGAAAAGAGTAATGCCGCCCGTATAATACAGGAAATCGTATCGATGCTGAGGAATAAGTTTGCTTTTGGCAAGCTTCTTCAGTTCGACAATATCGTAACGCTCATCAATCCAATCTTTAAACTTTGGCCAGATCAACTTTAGCTCCCTTCCTGGCGATAATCAGTTTTTCGCCTTTTTCCGTGACTTCAAAAAACTCCAGTGGTTTGGGCGGCGGCCCGGCAATATTCTTGCCCGTCTCGTCATACCAGCCCTTATGACAGGCACAGTAAAATTTTTTCTCCGCCGGCCGGTAAGCCACATTGCATTCCATATGCGTGCAAACGCCTTTCAAAGCGGCAACACTCCCATCTTCTTTTTTTAAGTAAAGCCCCAATACTCCTCCCCAGGCGAATGCTTTAGCCGAATTTTTTGGAATATCGGTAAAATCTTTTTTGTCGAGCACAACGAAATCAGGTTCTTTGCCGAGAGTAGGGAAGGCGAATTTCGCCAGGGAAAAAAGAGTGCCGGAGAAGAAGGCCAGAAGCGAACCTCCGAAAAGAGTATTGAGAAATTGTCTGCGTGTAATGAGGGAATATTTAAGCTTCATCTTTTTTGGCCCCCGACATTATTTTAAACTTGTTTTTCAACATTATTTTGCGCAAGCCTACAATACCGTCGGTCGGACGCACATCTTTCGGGCAAGCGTCAATGCAGCGAAATACAGTATCACAACCCCAAACGCCCTTTTCATTGTTGAAAATCTCCAGCGCTTTGGCGGATCTTTGATTGCGGGAATCGGATGAGAAACGCTGTAATTTGGCCAGCGCCGCGGGCCCGGCGTATTGTGGATCTCTATTCAGAACAGGGCAGGCGCCGTAACAGCAGGCGCAAAGGATGCAATTGACAAACTGATCAATTTTCTTTCTATCTTTTTCGCTTTGGTGAATTTCTTTTTCGGGAGCGGGGCTCTTTCGTATGAGATACGGTTGTATCTTTTCATACATCTGCCAGAAAGGGGTCATATCAACGACGAGGTCTTTGATAATCTCGAAATTAGGCAGAGGCTCCAGAATGATCGTGTCCGTGCCGAAAGTGGCGACCTGTGTCCGGCAGGCCAGGTCTATTTTCCCATTGATGACCATCGCGCACGAGCCGCAAATGGCTGAACGGCAGGAACAGCGGAAAGATAAAGTTCCGTCAATTTCGTCACGAATGCGCAAAAGCATCGCCAGAACGGTGAGACCTGGAATGACTTTGATTTTATAAGATTCAAAGAGCGGTTCTTTATCCGGCTCTTTGACGTCATAACGTAAAATCTTGAATGTATAAGTATCGCTCTTAATCAATATTTTCTCTCCATCGGTTGATAACGTGTAATTACTACATCTTTATAGGAGATGACCGGCTCTAAATCGTTGCCCATCTTGGCGATGGTATGCTTAAGCCAATTCGTATCGTTTCTGGTGTCGAAATCACGCCGGAAATGAGCGCCTCGGCTCTCCTCACGCAGGAGCGCTCCCAGAACGATAGTATGAGCAACTTCCAGCATATAGTCCAGTTCCAGCGCATTGTGCAATTCATAATTCATATGCTTATCCGTGGAAGAAATGTGGACGTTTTTATACCTTTCCTTTATTTTGATTACTTCATCCAACGCTTGAGCTAATTCATCTTTAGTACGGAAAATACCTACTTTTTCACTCATCACAGCGCCTAAATCAGCCGCCAGTTTATAAGGCCTTTCACCGCCCGGTTTTGTCAGGCGGATAATCTTCTTTTCCACGTCTTCTTTTAATTTCAGCAGATATTTTTCTTCCGGCTTTAAATCATACCCGTATAATTCTTTGTCGATGGCCTGTGCGGCAAGTTTTCCAAAAACTATGGTATCGAGCAGAGAATTTCCGCCCAGACGGTTGGCGCCGTGGACACTCACACAGGCGCATTCGCCCGCGGCGTAAAATCCCTTTATTTCGGATGCGCCCTTTTCATTGACATCGATTCCGCCCATCGAATAATGCTGGGAAGGCATGATGGGAATCGGTTCTTTAACCGGATCAATGCCGATAAAATCAATACAGATACTACGGATGCCGGGAAGCCGCTCCAGAATCTTCTTTTCACCCAGATGCCGCAGGTCAAGCTGAATGTATTTCCCCAGCGGATGGTCGAAACCGCGGCCTTCGTTAATTTCGGTCTGGATGCAGCGAGAAACGATATCTCTGGGAGCAAGCTCCATGGCCGTGGGAACGTAACTCTTCATGAAACGCTCGCCCTTATTATTGAACAAATAACCGCCTTCTCCGCGGCAGCCTTCGGTCATCAGGATATTTGTGCCGATAAGTGTTGTAGGGTGAAACTGGACGAACTCCATGTCTTTCAGGCCCACTCCGGCCTTGTAAGCCATACCAATGCCGCTGCCTGTATTAATCAGAGCATTGGTGGAATTTCGGTAAACCCTTCCGTAGCCTCCCGTGCCGAATACAGTTATTTTGGCGCGAACGGGAATTAGTTCACCGCTGTGTATATCAAGAACAATTACGCCGTGGCACTGGCCGTTTTTTACGCAAAGGCCGGTAACAAACAATTCGGGATAGATTTTAACATTTTTATACACGGCTCTTTCATAAAGAGTGTTCAAAAGCGAATGGCCGGTAACATCGGCGGAATAGCAGGTGCGCGGATAGCCGCCGCCGCCAAAGGGCCGCTGGGCTATGGTGCCGTTGGAAAACCTGCTGAAGGGACAGCCCCAATGTTCCATCTCATAAACAATTCCAGGGGCTTCCTTGCACATGATTTCGATGGCATTTTGATCACCGAGATAATCACTGCCTTTTACCGTATCGAAAGTATGCTTCTCCCAGGAATCATCCCGGCTTTCGGGATTATTGGTGAGAGCCGCGTTAATGCCGCCCTGCGCGGCAATAGAATGTGAACGCAGGGGATAGACCTTAGAGATCAATCCCACATTGTATTTATCGCAAAGACCGACGGCCGCCCGTAGTCCGGTTAATCCACCGCCAACTATGAGAATATCGTGAGTAATCATAATTACGAAACCCGGACAAAGAAATAAATTAAGATAGCCGAAACAGCCGCCGCGGTAATGTTTGATATCCAGAACAACTGCTTTTCCTTACGGTAACCAAAATCAATAATGATGGTGCGAATACCGTAGATGCTGTGAAAAGTAAAAAGAAGCAGGATAAAAACATCAATAACCGGATGCCTATGCAGACTCAAAGCCCAGTCTGGTCTGTTATCTTTGGGTAAAAGAAAATAGCCGGTTAAAATTTTGATGCCGATCAAAACGATCAGAGTCGCGCCGCTAATGCGGTGAAATAGCCAGATGAACATATGTTCCCCCTAGAATTATTGTACTAGACTATGGAATAAAAAATTTCTTTGTCAAGAATGAAATCAATCATTTTCCTTTGTAGGTTGGTTTTCTCTTCTCCAGAAATGCTCTCATGCCTTCTGTTTGATCTTCGCTGGCAAAGGCCAGAGAAAAAGATGCGCGTTCAATGATTTTACCGGTATAGTTATTAAGATCCTGCGAATTTTGTACGGAGAATTTGGCCAGACCAATGGCAACGGGGCTGTGCCGGGTGATCATCCTGGCCATGACAAAAGCCTCTTCCATTAATTTATCATCAGGAACTACTTTGTTTACGAGATTAATGGACAGCGCTTCCTCGGCAGAAATAATTTTTCCGGTAAGGACAAGTTCTTTAGCTTTTCCCGGACCGACCAGTTTGGAAAGCCGCACTGTTCCGCCGGCGCCGGGAATGATGCCAATATTGATTTCCGGCTGACCGAATTGCGCACTTTGCGCAGCTATGCGGATATCGCAGCCCATTGCTAATTCACAACCGCCGCCCAGGCAGAAACCGGCAATCGTTGCGATAAACGGTTTTCTCGATTCTTCCATTTTCAATGTGATATCCCATAACTCTGAATTGGAAAATATTTCCATAGCCGTGTTTTGCACCATAGCCGCAATATCGGCGCCGGCGGCAAAAACCTTTGCGCCTCCGGTGAGGATAACGGCGCGAACGTTAACGTCAGTTTCCATATCGGCGATAGCCCGGGTCAGTTCCGCTCTGACGGTTTGATTGATCGCGTTGCGCACTTCAGGACGGTTCAGCGTAATGATGCCTAGTTTCTCCTCGGCTTTTTTTTCGACAATAATAGTAGTATAGCTCATGGAAATTCTCCTTCTGGATTTAATGAACCACCAATGATTCTTCCGGACAAGTCAAAGCAATATCTTCTTCGCTCTTAATCAGCTCTGTAGTGAGAAATGCCTGGGGAAGTATGTTGTTTAAGTAATATCTGGCGGATGCGATTTTGCCCTCGTAAAATATCGCTTCGCTTGTATCTTTTTTCGCCGACGTTAGTTTTTGAGAAGCAATCAACGCCTGCTCCACAAGGCATTGGGCCACAAAGACCTGAGAACAGACAAATAATGCCCGCAGGGCATTAAGCGGTATCAGCTGTCGTTTGGCATCTAAATTACCCCACCAGGAATCACAGGTGGATTTAACTTCGGTCAGGGCTTGATAACCTTTGGCCAGATTTTTCATTTCCTTCTCCAATCCCTTGGCGTTCATATTGGCATCGATAAATTCCTTGATGGAAGCCAGCCAGTGTACAAAAGGTATTCCTTCCTTCATGCGCATTTTACGTCCGATGAGATCGTTGGCATGAATAAAAGATGTGCCTTCCCAAATGGTCAAAATCTTCGAATCACGCAGATACTGTTCCACCGGATATTCTGTAGAGTAGCCTACGCCTCCCAAGACCTGAATGGCCTGAGCGATAATACCTAGACTAGCCTCACTGCCGTAGCCTTTGACCAGCGGCGTCAGTATTTCGGCAAATTCGCCGAATTTTTTCGCTTTTTCCTTGTCGCTGGAATTGCCCTGAATATCCAGATAATAAAAACCTTTGAAAATCATCGCCCGGATGCCTTCGACTGTGGCTTTCATATCGAGAAGCATGCGGCGAATATCTTCATGCTTGATAATAGGAACACGCTCGGCGTTTTTAATACCGAAAGGACGTCCCTGGATTCGTTCCGTGGCGTACTGCGAGGCAAAATAGTATGCTGCCGCCGCTTGAGTGTTAGAATTATGGCCTGTACCGATTCTCGATTCGTTCATCATGTGGAACATCATGGACAAGCCCTGAGAAAATCCTTTGGCATCGGGAGCAGGGCCAAGCAAAATGCCGCGGCAGTTATCGTCATCGCCGAAATTGAGCAGTGCTGTCGCCTGCGCGTGCAGTCCCATTTTGTGCTCGACGCTGACGGTGATGACGTCATTGGGTTTATCCAGCGAGCCGTCATCATTGACCCAAATTTTGGGAACTATATAAAGTCCGATGCCAGGCGAACCCGGTGCTCCTTTTTCGGGACGCGCCAGCACCAGATGGATTGTATTCTCACATGTTCCCTGGTCTCCGGCAGTGATGAACATTTTGGTTCCTTTGATTTTCCAGATGCGGGGATCATCCGTGGGGTAGGAGTGGGTGATAATATCACCGGTGTCCGAGCCGAAGTTCGGTTCGGTGAGGCACATGGTTCCCTGCCAGTCACCGTTGAGCATTTGGGGGATAAACATATTATTTTCTTTCTGTGTGCCAAAACGCAGGATAAGATTGGCCGCGCCGCTGGTTAATTTCACGCAGGAGGTAAGGGCAGGGCAGGCGGCGGTATTCATTTCAGCAATGGCCTTGTACAGAATCAGAGGCATTCCTGTTTCCACCTTGATACATTCGCTGCTTGAACCCCAGCCGTTTTGCTGTAAAAACCGGTAGGCTTCTTTAAAGCCGGGAACGGGCGTCACCTTACCGCCTTTGAACTTAACGCCAATCTTGTCTCCCGGGGAGTTGATGGGATTTACGATTTCACGCGCGACCTTATATCCTTCGTTCAGCAGCATTTCCACATCATCTAGGCTGAAATTTTCCTTGAATCTATCGCAGGCCAGCACTTCTTCCGTGGGCAGCCATTCTTTAAGAATGAATTTTAAATCTCTTATGTCGTATTTAAATTCCATTTTCTACTCTCCTTGTTTTTTGATATCTTATTCATAAATATCAGCGAGCAGTTCCATGATTTTAGTCCGGCTGGAAGTTTTCGGATCAGCAGCCATATTTATTGCCGGTATCACTGCATTCATCTGTTCAACTCTTTTTACGGACGGTCCAAACCTTTCACTATTTCGGAGCGAATGATGCGCGGCAATATCATATGATGTTTAGGACAAATCGCCTGCGGATTCTGATAAACGCAATTGGCAAATGCCACTAGATATTTTCTAATTTCATGAAAACGCACAATTTCATCCACAAAACCTTTCTTGGCGCAAAACAAAGGCCCCGACGTTTTGTCATAATGTGTAACCATCTCATTCATCTTGTCGATAACGGGCTTTAAGGGATTTCCCGAATCTTTTTCTTTGACCAGTCTTCGGGCATAAGTCGCGGCAGCCGCTGTTTCACCGTGCATTACATTGATTTCGGTCACTGCAGTACCTAGCGAGAAAGCGTTATTGTTATTGGCTGTAAGGCCTCCCATAACATAATGTCCGGCAACAGTGCCTTTGCGTAAAACAACAAGCATCATCGGAAGGTTCGTATTTTCAATGGAATAGATCAATGATTGACCTAATCCCAAAAGTTCCGCTTTTTCCGCGATATCTCCTACGTCAATTCCGGTAGTGTCCTGAAACCAGATTACCGGAATTTTATCGCGGGAGCAAAGTGTGACAAATTCGCTCATTTTAATTAAGCCTTGACGATAAAGCTTACCGCCGACGCCGGTATATTCATTTGTGTATTCAGGGTAATTAGGCAGAATGCCCTGACGATTGCCGATGGCGCCGATAAGATAGCCGTTGATTTTTACTAAACCTGAGTAAACTTCCGGGCCGAATCCCGGACGGAATTCCATATGCTCGGAATTATCTACCAGCCTGGCCAGAATCTGTTCGAAATCATATGCTATTTTTTTGTTCAGCGGAATAATGGTGGCAATTTCCGAAGGTTTGTATATCGGTTCCGCGGGTTCCGACACACGAAAAAACCTGGGATTATAAGCCGGCATGTCCGCCATATAATCTTTTATTGCGTCCAGGACCTGCGTCTCTTCATCAAAAACAGCGCTAAAAAAACCGGTTACGTCATAATGAATTTTAACACTTCCCGGAGGAACAGATTTGAAATGTCTGGCAGCGTCAATAATCTCTTCAGCCTTTTCTTCATCGAAATAACCTTTCGGAGAAATGCCGCTCATGATACCGCCGCCGCCAACGGCCATGTTGGCTTTCTTGTGGGCAAACAAAATAGTCGGACTGATTGACTGATAGCCGCCGCCGGCGGGATTGGTTCCGTAGATACCGGCGATAACGGGTATGCCCATTTGTTCCAGTTCGACATGACGGAAGAAGCATGCTCCCTGGCCGCGGCGATTCGCATAAATCTTTTCCTGCTCGGTGAGCTTAACGCCGGAGCAATTAACAAGCCAGACGAGTGGAATATGGAGAATCTTGGAGATGTCCGTTAACCGCAGATTATTTTCCGCCTGCCCGGCAATCCAGGCGCCGGCCATCCATTTATTGTTAAAGCCGGTCAGAATGCACCATTTACCGTTGATACGAGCCAGACCGTCAACAACACCGGTACTGCCAGATTCCTCGTTCGCCGGATCAAAGATGGTGTGCAATGGACAAAATGTTCCCGAATCGACTAAATAATCAATTCGCTCCCAGACGCTCATTTCATCGCGTTCATGCATTTTTTCCAACGGCACGCCGACTTTTTTAATCCTCTCTGCTTCGGCATCGAGTTGCTTCATTAGTCCCTCCGCCTGTTCGATGTTATCCTTCATGTTATCTATTTGTTCCGGCGAAATAGCTTTACCCAAAGGATCCATTTTTTCAAAATATTTTTTATTTTTTAACTCCGCAAATTATGATTCGATTAGCTTTTCATATTTAAGGCTTGCTTCATCGCCTCGGCCATTTTAGTAGGACTTTTTGCTACCGTGATACCGCATTCGATGAGGGTAGCTATTTTGTCAGCTGCGCGTCCTTTGCCGCCGGTAATAATCGCACCAGCGTGCCCCATGCGTTTGCCCGGAGGTGCCGTAAGTCCAGCAATAAAGGCAGCAACAGGTTTTCTCATATTTTTTTTGATCCATTCGGCCGTTGTTTCTTCTTCATCGCCGCCGATTTCACCGATCATAAAAACTGCTTTTGTTTCCGGATCCTCATTGAAAAGTTTAAGAACATCAATGAAACTCAAGCCGATGATCGGATCTCCGCCGATGCCCACACAAGTAGACTGGCCGAGTTCCGCGTCTGTTAATTGTTTGACTGCCTCATAAGTGAGCGTGCCGCTGCGCGATACAACGCCGATATTTCCTTTTTTATGAATGGCACCGGGCATGATTCCCACTTTGCATTCACCGGGAGTAATGATTCCCGGACAATTCGGACCAACAAGTTTCATTTTACTGCCCTGAAGGTGTCTTTTTACAACGACCATATCGCGTATGGGAATACCTTCGGTTATACAAACGGCCAGTTCAATCCCTCCATCTGCCGCTTCCAGAATTGCCTCTGCCGCCCAGGGGGCGGGAACTAAAATCATTGAAATGGTAGCTCCGGTTGCGTGGATGGCCTCATCAAGGGTGTCGAATACGGGAAATCCCTCGATCACAGTGCCGCCTTTTCCCGGAGTGACTCCTCCGGTAATATTGCTTCCGTAATCACGGCACTGCAAAGCGTGAAGAAGGCCGCTTTTACCGGTGATGCCTTGGACAATTATTTTAGAATCGCTGTTGATCAAAATGGCCATGTCTTTATCCGCTGGCTTTTAGTTATTTTTTAATTGGTGATGACTTTGTTTTTTTAATCACTCTCTGCACAATTTTAGCTGCGCCGTCTCCGAGATTATCAACCGTTTCGATATTAAGTCCCGATTGGGAAAGAAGGTTTTTACTTTCTATAAGGCGGCTGCCATTCATCCTCAAGACGATAGGAAGATTACAATTTGTATCTGTTGTCGAGTCGATAATGCCTTGGGCGATTATATCACAGCGCATAATGCCGCCGAAAATGTTGACAAAAATTCCTTTTACATTTTTGTCCTTTAAAATAATTCTGAAAGCTTCGGCCACTTTTTTTCTGCTGGCGCCACCGCCGACATCAAGGAAGTTGGCAGGCTCGCCTCCATATTCTTTCAAAACATCCAATGTGGCCATAGCCAGACCGGCGCCGTTCACCATACATCCTATGTTTCCATTTAATTTAATATAGGCGAGGTCAATTTTTTTAGCCTGAATCTCCAGAGAATCCAGTTGGGAAACATCGATCATTTTTTCATATTCCGGATGCCGGAAGAGGGCGTTATCGTCAAAATTAATTTTGCAGTCCATCGCGATCAAATTACCGGCCTTGCTGACAGCAAGAGGATTAATCTCAATTAATGAGCAATCTTTTTCTAAAACGATTTTATACAGGTTTTGAATTAATTTGACACAATCTTCGACAATTTCGCCTTTTAGTCCCAGGAGAATTGCAATTCCGCGGGCATGATAGGATCGTACTCCGATGAAAGGTTCGATATAAAGAGTATGAATATTTTCGGGTGACACGCGTGCTATTTCTTCAATATCCATTCCTCCTTGAGCAGAAGCGATAAGGCAATAGCGCGATGTTCGTCTGTCCAGGGTAATGGAAAGATAAAACTCCTTTTCGATTTCAACTGTTTCCTCAACAAGAATACATTTGACGGCCAGACCTTTGCTTCCGGTCTGAATAGTCACCAGCTTTTTCTTAAGAAGATCTTTTGCTGCTTCGCAGGCATGCAGTGAGTCCTGTACTTTTTTGACCCCTCCGGCCTTCCCGCGCCCACCCGCGTAAATCTGCGCTTTCAACACACAAAGACGGTCTAATTCTTCTACAGCCTTCTGTGTTTGCCGGACTGTTTTCACCATTCGTCCGCCCGGCACCGGAATACCGTATGCTTTCAGAATTTCTTTGGCCTGATATTCATGTATGTTCATTTCATTTTACCGGTGCAAATTTGAGCTGTGCTTAATAGAATCCTATACTCTGTTGGCAGTGAAACCGAGCGCAGCATTAGCCACGATCATTGTATGCATATTGGAAGTGCCTTCCAGCGTTTCGAATTGTTTTGAATCCCGCAGGAAGCGGCCGCAGGGATATTCATCGGAATAGCCGAATGAACCAAAAAGTTTCATGCATTCATTGGCGGTGTGCACCACTTCTTTGGCTCCGTAAAGTTTGGACATTGATGTTTCCATCACATTAGGAAGGCCGTTATCCTTCAACCAGGCGGCTTTGTAAACAAGAGCAGCCATTGCTTCATGACCCATTTTCATTTCCGCGATCTGTTGCTA
>CAVQCU010000047.1:0-8414 GCA_963710995.1 uncultured delta proteobacterium | reverse complement strand
CCGTCAAATCCGAGATAAGAACCCTCTGACCGGCAGAGTCTTAAAATCTCCGAGCGCCTGCTCACGTCGCCGAGGACCTTGAGCGCAGACATAAAAACTTTTTCCAGCGCCGTATATTTATCCACGACAGACTTGTCTAAGCCGGCAGATTCGATTTTCTTCTGGGAGATCTTCAGCGCATACAGCCGAAACTGATCCGCGAGCTCCTCAAAGCATTCGAGCGGACGTTCGTCAGAAACACGTTTCCATGAGTGAGGACCAAACCAATGCCAACGGTCTTCCCGGATATCGTATCGGAGCTTATCGTGATGTTTTTCAGTTAGCAGCTGTGCGAGCCCTACTTCGCCCGCGTTTATTTTTTCAACAGTTGCGTATATTTCAGCATCCTCAAATTGAGGACTTTTTTCGCGGTCGTTCTTATCTGCTAGCCGTTCCAGTTTTGTCACAAGACCCGCTATAGAGTCGAGGCCTTTGTCCTTCAATGATTGCACCAGTGAACCGACCCCATGAAGGTTTTTTTCTGTTGCCGCACGTTCTTTCGTCCGCTGATACATGGCTAGCGTTCGGCGCTCATCAAAGTCGTTCAGAAAAACCAGCCGGTATGCTGCAAGGATCTGTTCCTCTGGGATCTGACAAGTTATAAGCAATGCCATAAATCCGGCGTCGATATCATCATATCCTGCGAGTAATTTTTTGCGATGTGCATCGCCGAGCGCCCAGGCTAAAGCATTGAGTGTGTCTGCCACGGTATTCTGTGCCGGCAGTAGTTCGTCCGGAATAACTGGTGGATTGTCTAACTGACCTTCATTTTCCCATGTCCGGCCATTCGTCGGTGGAAGGATAACGTAATTTTTCCCTGCGGATCTGTCTGTGACGGGAAAACCCGCCCTAGTCATTCTATTATCCGCGCCTGGTAGTGCGGGGCCACCATTCGTGCTGTATATAAATTGCAGACCGTTGTTTGTGACATTTACTGGCGGAGTAATTCTATTTTTTCTGTTTATTTCTCTGATAAGGGAAATTTTGTGCGGATCCTCAGCATCGATAATGTGCCTTCCTTCTGGAACTAAATGGCCGATCCATCCGTCATTAGCTATCCAGTTCTGAATTTCATCTGCGCTCGGTACTTTATATTCAGCCTTTGTGAAGCCGGTACTTGTGCCGATTGGTGCTTTTGCCGTCTTGTAAATTTTCTCCGGATTTTGCCGCGGATTATACCCTTTCAATAAAATCGGTGTTTGATAAATGTTTAGGGATTCATTCATTGTTAAACCTTCGCGGCCTCACCTTCGATTAACCGGCGAATGTCAGCCACTTTCCATGCTATTGTTCGCTTGCCTAGTTTAATTGGCTTCGGAAAACGTCCTTCACGGACACCCGCCCACCACGTTGACCGGGACACGGGAATAATGGCCGGTGCATCTTTATTGCCAATGATTTGATTGAGTCTAAGAAACCCTTCTGTGGGTAATTGATTCATAAGCGATGCTCCTTTGTTTTATTATGTCAAAAGATAGCTTATGATATGTGATGATATCTAGAAAGTCAATAGCTATATGCTTGATTTTATTATACTTTCTGTACCTTTAAATAGGGGGGTTTTAGGGGACAGATTAGTCAGGAAGGACCGCGCGAGCGCCGGTGTGCGCTCCAGATATTTCAAATCTTCCAGAAAACCATGCTTGATCAAAAATTCTTGAAGTTCGGAAGGCACTTGGCGAAGAGGTGCATAGGTCTCGAAAAGCTTTCTGTATTTCGGTTTCTTGCGAATTTTATCAGGAGAGGAATACAGTAGCTCACCTATTCCATCCTCTGCCGGTACTGTTATCTTTGCGAGTTTAGTTTTCCATTTCTCATAATAAGTGATTCTGATTTTCTTCTTGTTTGGCGGGTCCCATTGACGCGAGCTAAAGTATTCATAAGCAACTGACACGGCATCTGTAACCATCATTCCTTTTCGGCGAAGAAGGTCTATAGCCGAATACAACTGCACGTCTCGATCACGCAGATGATAGGCCTCGCGCAGATTCTGGCCAGGTGTCGCGAATCCGAAAGCTTTGTCCAACGTAATTTTTTCTTTTCTGCCGTCGATATATTTTTGAAAGGCATCTCCAATTCCATTTTGTATCCACCCAGGTATGGGAAGGCCATACTCGCAGGCCGACAAAAACGCTTTCATCATCCATATTGGGTTTTGATCCCCGTCATATTTCTTTTTGAAGATTTCCAGTTCACGAGACGCCATCGATTCCCCGTGCTGCATTTCTCTATTCGTTCTATTTTGACGGTGTAATGATGAGTTGTTTTGATTAACAGGAATTGACTTATTGCTTTTTTTCATTGCTTACCCCTCGCAATTATCCCAAGTAGTTTGCTGAAGGGGCAGCCGGTGGGATATATCCGGTTTTCGGTCTGCATAACCTATCCCCTTCAATGGAAATGTGCCTTAAATGTGCCATACATTGTTTTTTTTGCCTATTTTGTTTCTATTGTTTATACAACCACATCACAATAAATCAAATAGTTACAGTAAAACAATTAGTTATAAAACAAATATCCTCTGACGAAAGATCAGGAGTTGCTTATCGACATTAGAGAATTACTAAAAAATAAATAATACCAATCATAAAGGAAGTTTTCGTCATGCTGGCGAAAATTCTCGGTAAGGTAAGGTCATATTTATTAAGCGCTCTCCTTAAAGGAATGCGCTTCCGATCAAAGCGCTATCCTTGTTGGCAGCAAAGCCCGGCGAATGCTTGGGTCGTTGTCGGCTTCCTCAATATATATAAATTTTAGCCTATTTCCCGCGAGCACGCTCTCGGAAGAAATTCATTAAAAATTCTGTGTCCTTGGGAGATAGGTCAAATTTGAAAACCGCCTTTTCTATAAGCGGTTGTACCGGTTGATCGTCTTTTTCCTCTAAATTTGTAGATATCCATTTGATTGCTTTTTGTACATGTTCCGCTTCCGGCATTACAGTAGCCATATCGAGAGAATCCTCCTCTAATTATACTAATTCTAAATCAAAGCGCTATCTTTGTTGGCAGCGTTGTCGGTTTCCTCAAAGTATATATAATACGCCTCTTCGCCTCCTCCTTGCCGCCTCGATATCATCTTTGATTTGAAAATAGTATTACTACAAATCAGGTTAAAAATTAACATATTTTTTAATATATTTGATTTTATCGGTTAAATTACGGATAAAGCGACTTCCTGCGACTTGGAGTTGATTCCCAGTCGCGGGATTGACAAATTTGTGCTGAGTATATAATATATGGCAAACAAAAAAGAAAGAAAGGAGAAGAATTATGGCTAAATCGATTAAAGGAACGAAAACGGAAAAAAATTTATTGGCATCATTTGCCGGTGAGTCACAGGCAAGAAATCGCTATACCTACTTTGCTAGTGCCGCAAGAAAAGAAGGTTTTGAGCAGATTGCCAATATTTTTTTAGAAACGGCGGAAAATGAAAAAGAGCATGCCAAAATATTTTTTAAACACCTTGAGGGTGGTGATGTTGAAATCACGGCCGCTTATCCCGCCGGTGTTATCGGAGATACCAAGAGTAATCTGGAAGCTGCGGCCGCCGGTGAAAATATGGAATGGACAACTCTCTATGCTAATTTTGCCAAAATTGCCAGAGAAGAGGGATTCCTCGAAGTGGCGATATCTTTTGAACAAATATCCAAGGTAGAAAAATTCCATGAAAGCAGATATCGGAAACTCATCGCCAATATTGCCGGTAATGAAGTTTTCAAAAAGAAAACAACTGTGACGTGGCACTGCACCAACTGCGGTTATGTACATGAAGGACCGGAAGCACCGAAAGAATGTCCTGCTTGTAAACACCCGCAATCGTATTACGAAATTTTAGCCGAAAATTATTAATGACACTCGCTGAGAGCGAGTGAAACGAAGCTCGAAGCGCAAGTGGAATTATCCCAGGAGCGTAGCGACGAGGGATTAGAGACACCTTAATTAGCAGTGCAGTTTGAAGCGTAAGTCGAACTATCCTGCCAATCCACGACTTGACGGGATTGGCAGGGAAGCGGAGCGGGATAATGAAAGCGAACTGAAACTTGCTGGACGAACTATCCCTCACGCGAAGCGTGTAGGGATAATGAATGATGCCTTATTCAAAAAAGTATCAAGGCATATTATTTCCATCAAAGATGTGCCTTGACAAATGTTACACTTAGTTTCAGTAGTAGGCAGTTATCAGAATTGATGTTTATTGTTTGAAAAGTGCAACACAGAGCTAAGCGGGAGTAGACCCGCAAGGGCTATGATCCGCTTCAGCGCCTGGTTAGGGCATCAATTAGTTGGTGTTATTATCAGTTTTACATCCAAATTATCATGCTTGCGTGAAATATCTTTAATCAGTCCGGCAGCATTCTTGATGAAGCCTTCTGGATCATAGACAAAACAAATAAGCGTTTTACAGTCAGGATGTGATTGGTAACGCTTAATATCAATAATAAGCTGCTCCCCTATTTCATTCATCGGTTGAAACCACCACCTTTGGTGGTGGTAACATAAGAGTAATAAAAACGGTTCTACCAGTTGTAATCAAATGAATCGTTTCTTTAAAGGCGGGCGGTTGTCCCCTTTATAGGAGTAGCCAGCCGCAATAAGCCACCACCTCTGGTGGTGGTAGTTGACTACTCCATTATCAATAGTGATGTCAAAGTTACACTCAACCAAACTTCCTGCATGACGCCTAACGTGAATAGATGCATATTTCCATTTTTTTTCATCCGCATTTAATATTTTTGTTTCCCAACCTTTAGCTTCAGCTGTCTGGATGACTTTATCTATTACCTCTGAAAATCTTTTTTCAATCTCTGTAGTTTTGTCTTTTTGTAGCATAATATGAAAACCTGAATAATAGTTCGTTTTTCTGCCCTAACAATTAATATGCTTGGTTGGTAATTTCCGAACTTTTGAGCAATCCTATATTAATTCAAAAAAATAAAAAGAAAAAAACATTATTAAATCAAGAATAATGGAATTTTTACCATTGGGTGTTTTGTGGTAATAAAGACCAAAAACCTAATGGGTAAAATGGCAACAGTTCATAATGAATACTGTTTGAAATGTTGCATACTCAACAAGGCTGACGATCTGTTTCTTTCAGGAAGGAAGAAATTATTTAACTAATATTAAACATTGTTAAATATTTAAATCTTTTAATTGCTTTCTTAGCAAGGCAATTGCCGGTGCTACTTGCAGGAATACTTCCTCAGTTTTACCAAAGTCTAGCATCCGAATGCTTTGAATCTCCATTTGAACATAAATGTCGGGCTTTCTAATTTTCATCTTTTCAGCGAGAGCTGAAGCCTGCATGATATTAAAAGCTCCGAGAATTGATTCAAGGGCGCCGGGAATCTCATTCTGGCCAGGATTGCGTACTTTGCTTACATCTACTGCTATGGTGAAATCAGCACGCTCTAGAAGGTGATCATAGGGTACCAGGTTTACAACGCCTCCATCAACGAGAACTTTGCCTGCAAAAGATACCGGAGCAAAAACCCCTGGCACAGCCATACTGGCCTGTAGAACGGGAAGCAAGTCATCTTTTTCAAATATGACTTCCTCCGCTGTCCAATAATCTGCAGCAATTACTAAAAGAGGGATCTCAAGTTCCTCAAAAGTTCTTTTTCTAATCTCGCTGAAAAGGTATTCAAAGAAGCCTTGAGTGTTAATAAACCCGCCGCGAGGAATTTCTACGGAAAACGCTTTGACCAATTTCAGCAGGTCACTTTTTTTCGCAACAATATCCCGCCAGGTATCGTCTTTAAGAATGAGATGTTTGCTGATGCGTTCTCTAATTTCTTTTCCAGACATCCCCGAGGCATAGAGTGCACCGATGATGGCACCCATACTGGTTCCTGCAATAATGCTTGGCTTGATGCCCAGGTCATCAAGAGTTTCCAGGACAGAAATATGTGCCAATCCCCGAACTCCTCCTCCTCCCAAAGCCAAACCTATTTTCATATCTTTACTTCACTAATTGACACTGAAATTTTAAAATATAATACTCTTAATGCAAATGGATTGTTTAACAATTACCGTTTGTAACTTAGCATAAAATAGAAAAAATGAGAAATGTGGATTAGAGGGAGTAAGAAACAAAATTCCGATTCCCGAACCAACGAAATTGTTGACTTCGCTACAAAGTTTCAGTCGCGAGCAGTTATCAAATTTGAGGATTACAGATGAAAATAGAGTAACACAACTATCATTTTGGTTTAAAATGCTGATGGTCTTCATTGGTTTCCCTATCGATTAAAGGGCTCCCTGTTCTTACTTCAAAGAAGACTAGGGCCCCAATAAGCAACACTCCAAGCAATTGAACAAATAATAGAGTTACATTGACACTTAAGCTGGGAGTTATTTTAGCAATAAACTCATATCCTCTATAAGCACCATCATAACTAACCGGTGGAAATAAAAACATAGCAACTATGATAATACATATTACAATTGCCACCCTTCTTTGAGCCTTGTTCATTTCCCTTCTCCTTTCTTCTTTTGTTCATTAAACGACAGTTTGTTGATCTTTTTCCGATGATTTGAATATTATAATAGCACTATTCGTTTTTTTTTAAAGAGGAAATTACACAGCCTCAATAATTACTAATTGAAGTCTTGCATTTTAGTCATGGTTGACAATTTGTGGATTGAGGAAGTTATCGATTGTTAATGAGACACAATTTCAAAAACAAATAACCTAAAGGTCACTATAGGTGCATTGAAATTGGTAAATCGAATTATCCCAGGAGCGACGCGACGTGGGACTTGACACTCACTGTCAGGTCAAGGTCTGTTCATGGCACAAAAGGCTATTGGATAATATCCCACCAATCCACTACTCGTCAGGATTGGCAGGGAAGCGAAGCGGGATAATTCGCTCTAAGATTTTCCGTACACTACGTTTCGGAAAATCAAGGCTCATTATTTTGTTCTTCTTGACAGCTAAGGGAAAATGCCCTAGATTGGCGCAGTTTTTTTAAGAAGGATTCAGTTTCTATGACGACTAAAAGGCAGATCCGATCAGAAAATATAAGGGAAAAGAAAATAAAGAAATCTACAAGAATTCTTTATTTATCGCTTATCCTCGGTGGAATATTTATCCTGCTGGTTCTTTTCTTTGTTACTTTGTTTAACCTCATATTCCCTCCAGTGGACATGGACGCCCTGAAAAAGAAAGAAAAACAGATAGCTAAAATTTATTTTTCTGACCCGCAGGAGCGTTTTTTAATGCCTGAAAAACGTTATGTTATCAAGGAAAATGATGTCGCGGCGCAAGCCAAAGAAATTGTTAAAGCCTTGCTTGAAGGTTCGAAATCGGGGTTGGTTAACACATTTCCTGCCGGTGTCAGTCTCAGAGATGTAAAAGTAGTCGATTCTGAAATTGCTTTGGTTAACTTCAGCAAGAGCCTGACTAAGCTGCACCAGGGCGGTTCCACGGCGGAAATGGCTACAATTTATTCCTTAACAAATTCCATAACTCAAAATGTTCCCAGTATAAAAAAAGTAAAAATTTTAGTGGAAGGTAAAGAATTGTCCTCAATTAAAGGTCATATTTCTACTCGAAAAGCTTTTAGCCCTGATTTGGAACTTCTTATTCCGGAAAAAGAGAAAAATAGTTAATTATATTATGGCAGCGAAATCAAAAATATCCCGCACACGCAATATCGGTATAGTCGCTCACATCGATGCAGGAAAAACAACGGTGACGGAAAGAATTCTTTTTTTCACCGGAAAATCTTACAAGATGGGGGAAGTCCATGACGGCGAAGCCATTATGGACTGGATGCCGCAGGAGCAGGAAAGAGGCATAACCATTACTTCAGCAGTGACGACTTGCGCATGGAATAATCATGATGTCCATATAATTGATACGCCCGGGCACGTGGATTTTACTATTGAAGTGGAGCGCTCCCTGCGTGTTTTAGACGGGGCTATAGTTGTTTTTTGTGCTGTCGGTTGTGTACAGCCACAATCGGAAACTGTCTGGCATCAGGCGGATAAATACGGTGTTCCTAAAATTGCCTTCATTAATAAAATGGATAGAGTAGGCGCAGATTTCTTTGGCGCTGTCAGCATGATGCGTCAGCGTTTCACTTCCATTCCCGTGGCCATCCAGATTCCTGCGGGCCGTGAAGATAGTTTCCGGGGAGCAATCGACTTGATTAATCAGAAGATGCTGGTTTGGGATGATTCAACACAGGGTATGGAATTTTCAACGCAGGAGATTCCGGAAGAATTTTCCAGTCAGGCAAAATTAAGGCGGGAAAAGATGATTGAGACACTCGCGGAGGTTGATGATGATTTGGCGAACAAATATCTTGGTGGTGAAGAAATTACAGTAGCCGAAATAGAGAAAGCCTTGAGAAAAGCGACAATCTC
>CAVQCU010000046.1:0-7642 GCA_963710995.1 uncultured delta proteobacterium | reverse complement strand
AAGATCCAAAGGCAGACAAGAAACTTTTACTTCCCGTTTTATATGCTGCAACTCGCCGCCATTTTCCACACCAATAGCCTTACCGATAAAGCGTAAGGACACATCAATGATGAGCTTACGCTTTATATCCACTTCATAAAAATCAGTATGGTAAAACTTCCCGGTCAAGGGTTGAACCTGCAATTCTTTGATTAACGATAGTTTTTCTATTTTTTTGTTACCACCGTCATCAATAATCAATTTAATAAAGGCATGATTTTTTTTATCTTTATATAGTTTGACCAGTTCATCATTTTTTACCGCCAACAAAATATTTTCGGCAGAGCGGCCGTAAAAAATCGCCGGTACAAATCCCTTTTGCCGCAAACGGCGGGCCGGTCCTTTCTTTTGTTCTTTACGGACTTGAGCCGCTAAATCTGTTACCTCCATTTGTTCCTCCTATATAAATAATGAGCTTACGGAATCGTTGTAATAAATTCGGCGCACGGCTTCACCTAAAATCCCGGATACCGACAAAACTTTTATTTTTTTACAAGTCTTTGCTCGATCGCTGAGCGGGATTGTATCGGTGACAATGACTTCTTTAATCTCGGAGTCTTCGATACGCTCCAGTGCGGGCCCGGATAAAACCGGATGCGTACAGCAGATGGAAACTTCTAAAGCACCTGCTTCCTTCATGGCTCTGGCGGCCTGCACAACTGTTCCAGCTGTATCGATCATATCATCCAGAATGATAATTCTTTTACCTTTCACGCTGCCGATAATATTCATCACCTCAGCTTCGTTGGGACCTTCCCTTCTTTTATCAATAATTGCTAGGCTCGCTCCCAACCTTTTTCCGAAAGCTCTGGCCCTTTCCACACCGCCGGTATCCGGCGAAACAACCACAGTACCATCTATGTAATTTTTTTTCATATAATCAAATAAAACCGGTGTGGCAAAAAGATTGTCCACCGGAATATTGAAGAATCCTTGAATTTGACCGGCGTGCAGATCCATGGAAAGGACACGGTTAGCTCCGGCAGCGGTAATGAGATCGGCCAATAATTTTGCGGTAATCGGCGCCCTCGGTGCGACTTTCCTGTCTTGCCGGCCATACCCGTAATAAGGTATTACGGCGGTAATACGATCGGCAGAAGCGCGTTTCAGGGCATCAATCATGATCAGGAGTTCCATACAGGTGATATTTACCGGCGGGCAAGTGGACTGGATAATAAAAACATCCATGCCGCGAACATTTTCATTTATTTCTACACGGGTTTCACCATCGCTAAAAGTCGTCACATTGGCTTTGCCTAAAGATACGCCCAAGTGTTGGCAAATCTTTGTAGCCAGCGCAATGTTGGCATTGCCGGAAAATACCCTGATCCTTTCTAACATTTTAAACCCTTCTCAATATATTTTTTGGCTGGGGCGGGAGGGATCGAACCTCCGAATGCAGGAATCAAAGTCCTGTGTCTTACCGCTTGACGACGCCCCAATGCATACTAATAAAGCACATTATTTACAATCTTATTCGGAATATTCAATAATTACAAAGATTTGGCAAAAAAGACCATGCTGTGATCAGAAACTTCTTTCTTTATAACTTCCAGAATTTTTTTTGCCTCTTTTCCGTCTCTAAATATGCCAAAGACTGTTGGGCCGCTGCCTGACATCAATGCACCAAGCGCGCCGTGCCTGAGCAACATTTGCTTTAAATCAGCCAATTCCGGGTGCATTTCCAATGAAACTGACTCCAAGTCATTATGCAATTCCCGAATTATGTCACCCATTTTCAAAAATCGTGGAATGCTATAATTATTTTTTCCCCTTGTCAATCTTAAATTGAGGTTTTCATAAACCATTTTTGTTGAAAGCTCAAATCGGGGTTTAATCAGTATCAAATTTATTTTGGGTAAATCTTGCAGGGCTTTCAGTTTATCGCCAGTGCCGGAAGCTAAGGCATTGTTTCCAAAAATAAAAAAAGGGACATCCGCCCCTATTTTTGCCCCCAGTTTGATCAGTTCATTTTTTTTTAAGTTTAAAGAACACATTTTATTTAAGGCTATTAAAGTTGTCGCGGCATCAGAACTTCCCCCACCAAGACCGGCGGCCAAAGGGATTTTTTTTGTAAGCTTAATTTCCACGCCGGAAGAATAGTTAGCATAAGCGAAAATCAATTGTGCAGCGCGAAAGACCAAATTATCTTCTGATGTTGGCAGATCGCTCCCCAGACAACTAAGGACAATTTCCTTCGGGCGGGGAGAAAATATCAATTCATCGTAAAGCGTAATTTTTTGCATGAGGGAAACAATGTCGTGGTATCCATCGGCACGCTTCCGCAATACGCGCAAGAAAAGATTTATTTTCGCGGGCGCCATCCAAAGCATTTCAAGCCTTTTCTTTAACGTAGCGCATTTTCAATTCGTAGAGAGCACCTTGAATTAAATTATTTTCGTTTTCGTTGAGATTTCCTTTGGTCTTTTCATTGAGCATATCCAGAATATCAATGGTTTGTTTTGCCGCCGGTAAGTTTTTTTCTGTTTTTCCCACTTCGGGATCGGGAAAATCTCCGAAATGAAAAAGAGCGGAAGTACTCAAAGACAAAATAAAATTAGTAAAGGTAACCTGCGGATAATCGGATTCTTGTTTTGGCTCAGTTGGCGAACTATCCTGGACTTTGGGCTTTTCTTCGGCAGTGGAAGATCGCGCTTCTTCCTGCGGACGCTCTTTGCCCGATTCATCAAAAAGACGTTTATCTTTCACTACGAATCCCGAATCCTTCTTTTTTTCTTCCATTACAACTCCTCCCCTTTACCGCACTGCGGAAAATTAATTTTTTAATATGGTTTCATGCTTCTTAAACGGGCAATTCTTTCCTCTAGCGGAGGGTGAGTGCTGAAAATATTCATCAGCAATTTCCCCGTTAAAGGGTTGACAATAAATAAATGTGCCGTGGATGGATTGGCATTCATCGGGATAATTTGCGAAGCTTTAGTAAGTTTCTCCAAAGCGGTTGCTAATCCGTAAGGATTTTTGGTAATTCTTGCGCCGCTGGCATCGGCCATGTATTCGCGGGAACGGGAAATGGCCATTTGAATGATGGTCGCGGCGAGCGGTACAAAAATGGCCATTGCTATCAAACCGATTATTCCGCCGTGATCATCGTCATCACTGTGGCCTCCGCCGAAAATAGCCGCCCACTGAGCCATGGTAGCCAGCATTCCTATAGCTCCGGCTATAGTCGCGGCAATAGAGGCAATGAGCATATCCCCATTTTTTATGTGAGAAAGTTCATGAGCGATTACGCCTTCAAGTTCTTCTTTATTTAAAATCCGCATTATCCCTTCAGTCACGGCGACAACAGCGTGTTCTGCGTTGCGGCCGGTCGCAAAGGCATTAGCTGTTTCTTCCGGAATAATGTAAACCCGCGGCATCGGCAACGCGGCTTTTAAGGCAAGATTACGAACGATACTGTAAAGATCAGGCGCCGCAGTTTCAGAAACTTCCTGAGCTTTATACATTTTCAAAACAATTTTATCGGAGAACCAGTAACTGCCAAAATTTAAAATTAAAGCAAAGATAAAGGCGATATAAACGCCTCCTCGTCCACCGATAAGACCACCGATCAACATCAATAATCCTGTTAACGCTCCCAGTAAAAGAGCGGTTTTTATATAGTTGCCCATTACTTTCCTCCAAATTCATTTAGTCAGCGAATCTTAAATCCCACGTCGCTGCGCTCCTGGGATAATTCGGCTTGCCAATTTCAATGCACTACGTTTTTGAAATTGGAGCCTCATTATAATGAAACTCAGTTACAAGCGTAGCACAGTAATATCTGTCAGTTGAATTATCCCGCAAAGCGGAGGGAATGAACCCAAAGCTTTCGTTGGGTTCATTCCCGTGACTTCTTAGTTAAAGTTATTTCACCTTTTTTAGACAAACCCGCCACGACAAGATCGCCCTCGGAAAATTTACCGGCCAGAATTTCCATAGCCAACGGATCCAGAATAAGTTTCTGCAGTGAACGCTTAAGCGGACGCGCGCCGTAAACAGGGCTGTAACTCTGATCGGCTATATATTTTTTCGCCGCATCTGTCAATTCGATGCTCAGTTTACGGTCTTTGAGTCTTTTGTCAATAAGCGCCAATTGAATATCGACAATATGGTTGATATCTTCAGGCGTTAAGGCGCGGAAAATAATAATATCGTCAACACGGTTTAAAAATTCCGGTTTAAAAGTTGCGCGCAAGGCCTCCCTTGTCCGGTTTTGTTTTTCTTTCTCATCCAAATTTGGATCCTGTACCCATTGTCCGCCAACGTTGGACGTCATAATAACTATTGTGTTTTTAAAATCGACAGTCCGGCCATGTCCGTCGGTCAGCCGTCCGTCATCAAGTATCTGCAATAAAATATTGAAGACATCGGGATGGGCTTTTTCGATTTCGTCGAAAAGCAGGACGCAATAAGGCTTGCGTCTTACAGCTTCAGTTAAATGACCGCCTTCGTCATACCCAACATAACCGGGCGGAGCGCCGATTAACCGGGCCACAGCATGTTTTTCCATGTATTCCGACATGTCAATACGCACCATCGCTTGTTCATTGTCAAACATGAATTCCGCCAAAGCGCGCGCCAGTTCGGTTTTTCCCACTCCTGTGGGACCTAAGAAGATGAACGAGCCTATGGGACGGTTCGGGTCTTGCAAGCCAGAGCGCGCGCGGCGCAGCGCTGCCGAAACCGCCCCAATGCCTTCTTCCTGGCCGATAACACGCTTTTTGAGCCGCTCTTCCATATGAATTAGTTTTTGCACGTCACTTTCCATCATCCGAGATAGCGGTATGCCCGTCCAGTTGGAGACAACTTCGGCCACATCTTCCGCGTCCACTTCTTCTTTGAGCATCTGTTTGTTTTTTTGGATTTCCAGAAGGTTGGCCTGATCCTCTTGTAGTTTTTTGTCTAAAGCCACAAGCTTTCCATAGCGAATCTCCGCGGCCTTCGCTAGATTCCCTTCGCGCTGGGCATTGACTTCTTCTATTTTTAAAGCTTCCATTTGACTTTTAGTATTTTGAATCTTTTTGATTACATCCTTTTCACTTGACCAATGTATTTTCATTTGATCAATGCTGGATTTCAACTCTGCCAATTCTTTTTCAATTTTGTCGCGCCGTTCTTTGGCGGTTTTGTCCGTTTCTTTTTTGAGCGACTGCCGTTCTATTTCCAGTTGAATTATTTTTCGTTCAATCGCGTCTATTTCCGAAGGCATGCTGTCCAACTCTATTCTTAAACGGGACGCCGCCTCATCAATCAAGTCTACAGCCTTGTCCGGCAGAAAACGGTCGGATATATAGCGGTTGGAGAGAGTGGCCGCCGCGATAATGGCGGAATCTTTTATTCGGACACCATGGTGCACTTCATAGCGTTCTTTTAGACCTCTTAAAATGGCTATGGTATCTTCAACAGTCGGCTCTTTGACAAAAATAGGTTGGAAGCGCCGCTCCAGAGCGGCATCCTTTTCAATGTATTTCCGGTATTCATTAAGGGTTGTGGCTCCGACACAGCGTAACTCTCCTCTCGCCAGTGCTGGTTTCAGCATATTGGAAGCATCAACGGAACCTTCGGCAGCTCCCGCGCCGACAACCGTATGTATTTCGTCAATAAACAAAATAATTTCACCTGCGGAGCTGATAACTTCTTTTAGAACAGCTTTGAGCCTTTCTTCAAATTCCCCGCGATATTTTGCTCCGGCAATTAAAGCGCCGATGTCGAGGCCGATTACTCGTTTGTCTTTCAGGCTTTCCGGCACATCGCCATTGACAATGCGTTGCGCCAATCCTTCAACAATCGCCGTTTTTCCGACACCCGGCTCGCCAATCAAGACCGGATTATTTTTTGTACGGCGCGAGAGCACCTGCATGATGCGCCGTATTTCTTCATCGCGGCCGATTACCGGATCAAAAGAACCCTTGCGAGCCAGTTCATTAAAGTCTCTGGCGTAACGCTGCAGAGCTTGATATTTCCCTTCCGGGTTAGGGTCGGTAACTCTTTGATTGCCCCTGATTTCCACCAATACCTTAAAGATGCTGTCCCTGGTTACCCCCGCCTGACGCAAAATTTTAGCGGCTTCACCGGTTTTTTCCTCGGTTACCGCAATCAATACATGTTCCGCGCTCACATATTCGTCTTTGAGGCGGGCGGTTTCGGTGAGAGCTTTATCGAAAATTTTATTCAAACGGGCAGACATATATATTTGACTTGTGGCTGAACCCTCGATACGAGGCTGTCTTTCCAGAAAACTGACCAAAGCCTTCTCAATCTGATTTGGCTTGGTACCCAGTTTTTCCAGAACAGCTCCAACAATGCCTTCTTCCTGTCGCAAAAAAGAAACAAGCAGATGTTCCGGCTCAATTGTTTGATGACCGTAGGAATTCGCCAGTGTCTGTGCTTCCTGAATCGCTTCCTGGACTTTCAAAGTAAATTTATCAAAACGCATAGTTTTATCCTCATTATCCCTGATTATCCCATTATCCCCATTCGCTTCGTTCAGGGGATAGTTCGTCCAACAAATTTTAGTGCGCCTATAGTGCTTTAGGTTATTCGCTTCTAAAACTTGGGACGCACTATTCTATCGGTTTTTCAATGATAACAAAAAGTTTACCGTTTTTGAAAACGGTTACGTTTCCCGAAGATTCGGAAATTACTATAGCCACTGCTTTAGTTACACTGGTAATACCTGCGGCGGCAATGTGTCTGCTGCCTAAGCCCGCGGATAAATCACGGCTGTCCAGCGCAGCGTTAAGATGTCTTCCGGCAGTCACCAGGACACCATTTTCTTTGATAATAAAGGCTCCGTCGATCGCGGAAAATTCTTTAATTGTTTCTTCAAGTTCCGGATTTAAAATGTTAAGTTGTTCTTCCGAATATCCTAAAAACGGGTTGATAATCATTTGCTGGGAAATCTGCATGACTTTCTCATCATCCCCCAGCACAAAAATCGTTCCTACTTTTTTGTTTTCCCGTCCTTGAGCGGCCAGTTCGCAGGCAATATTCAAAGCGGCGTTAAAAACTTCCGGCCGAACATTTTCAATGACATCGTTGATAAAATCAGATGTTAAAATTTCAAATTCTTTACCGACATCGATAACAAAAATGCTGTCGGCGTAACCAAACTTAGGCACACCGCTTAAACAAACGACTCTATCACCTCTTTTAAAGAGGCCTAAAACTATTCCCTTGGCGATGGCAATTTTAATTTTTCCCACACGGGTTAAATTTACATTGGGAATGTATAGTATTTTGGCATATTTCTTAACTTCCTCGGATATATTTTCATTCTCACGGACAATGATGATGAAGCCAATAGCTTTCTTTATTTCCTCCGGTAGAGCAGTTATATCGTTGATTACATCAACACAGACAAGCATAAACTGAACCAAGTAGAGGAAAACCAACGGCCACTCGGCCAACGGCAAGGCTTACGCCAATTACCAGCACGTCTACATCGGGCTCGTGCGGCAGGGCTACGTGGTGCTGACCTGGGACAACATCGGCCAGGGCGAACGCCTCCAATTGTGGGACTACACCTCGAATCGCAGCCGGGGCCGCGAGAGCGGCAACGAGCACGGCATGATCGGCATCCCCGAATACCTGCTGGGGC
>CAVQCU010000045.1:0-7710 GCA_963710995.1 uncultured delta proteobacterium | reverse complement strand
TTACTTGTTTTGTTTTGTTTCAACCAGTATACTGCTGATGACATTTTAAAAACCTAAAGTGCCATAGATATCTTTTTCAACATTTCGAGGTAATTGAGCTTGAACCCTGGTAGTCGCGTACGCCGACAACAACCGGTTTACTGAAGGAATTACCCCTGAAAGTAACTGTAGCCCAGATCATCGCTTCCTTGAGGGTTTCATGCGTCTCCACCTTTTCAGCCAGGAACCGAACACCCGGCGCTGCGCGAGATGATCGCCGCGCGTTCCTTAACGCGGTGTCCAGGAAGTCCACTTTGACGACATCCGCTATCGTCATCAGGTCCGCGAACTTATCACTGTACACGAAGTAGTCCAGGACGAGCATGTAACCCGCCTGCTTCAACCGCAGGCAGGCATCAAGCACCTCCAGTCCCCGGCTCGACATTTAGTAATTATTGTTTTCTCGCTAATTATCATATCTTCCCGATACTTCTTGATAAAAGTATAGACAGGTACAGCTTGATGGTTTTTCTGCGGGAAAAAGGCATTCAAACCAGTATCCATTATCCGCCAATTCACAAGTTTAGTTATTATAAGACTATTATGGGGGATAAAATTCTGCATATTACTGATTTTGCAGCCCGGCATGAATTAACATTACCCATGTATGCCAGCATTACCGATTCTCAAATAGATTACGTTGTTGATGCTTTGATTAATTTCATTGATGAAAAATAAATTACCCCGGAGATACTACTAGAAATAATGCAATCATCCAAATTTACCAATGTTGCTAAATGGGAAAAGAGAAGCAAGATATTTGGGTCAAGTCCCAAGGGAGTTTTACTCAAAAGTTTTCCCGACGTTTTTAACGAATATATACATAATTGGCAATTAAAGAAAATTTTATCAGAAATTGCACCGTATTCCGGAGAAATTAATATTATCGATATCGGCTGCAGTTACGAAAGAACATCCCTACCGCTTTCAGAAAGATTCTCTGAGACCAACATAACCGGATTTGATATCAGTAAAAATTCTTTCGAGCTTTTCAGAAAAACACCGGGAAAAATGCTTTTGTCGGATTTGCCGAAGATTTCAACCTGCAATCAGATTATTACGATTACATAATTTGCATAACTGTTCTGATGTATATTGTTAAAGATAAAATTGAAAAAGCCATATCCAGCTTTCTTCGCCACTTAAAAAAAGGCGGGAAAATATTATTAATTGAGCCAATACACTCCGGTATTTACTTTCAAACGTGTTTTGATTTGTTGAATCTGCCATGTAAATTTAAGAAAGCCGCCGCATTAAATACAGGCGGGAATAGTTTTCAATACCATTTTCTTCAATCCCTTATCCATAAATCCGGGGGTAAAATAATCAGAGAATATCGTCTGCCTGCAACTACATTATTTTTTCTGGCCATATATATTTTTACTAAAATTTTTACTTCCGGAAGACGCGTTCTTTTCAATTTAATTTTCAGATTTGATGAATATCTTAAATTTATCAGGCTTCCTTCGATATATATTTTAAAGTTATATAAAAATAGTGACTATGGAATTATTTTCTAAAAACAATAAAAAAATATACAGTATGGTTTTGTTTATTGTTGTCCTTGCTTTTGTATTATATTACATAGTCGAATCTTTTCACGATTTATCGGCTCATCTTCAGCAAATAAATTACACAAGTTTATTTCTTAGCTTTTTTTTCACGTTAATATCTTATCTTTTAAGTTTATTCATCTGGATCGACATTGCCGCAGCATTTGGATTAGAGACCAGTTTCATGTCTGCAGCTCGCGCATGGTCATTATCTCAATTAGGTAAATATATTCCCGGAAAGGCCGCCCTAATTCTTGTCCGTCTTGACGCATACGAAAATCATCCCATAAGAACTGTAGCGGTGGCAACAGTAGTGGAGTTTATAACAGCTGTTATAGCAGCCTGCCTGCTCATTCTTTTTTCCATTTTCTTTATGAAAAACTTAATCCCGGAATATCTAAGAATTATAGCCGCATTATCATCCTTATTTTTGCTTATTTTTCTTCATCCGAAATTACTCAAATATTTAACCAACATATTACTGGTTTTTTTCAAACGAGAACCGATTGAAGATTTTCCTTCGTTCGGTTTGATTCTGAAATTTGTTTTTATAAATATGTTGATCGGAATTCCGTATGGTCTAGGACTGTTCTATTCCATGGATTGCTTTGCCAATCTCAGTTTCAGCTATTTAATACCGATGATCGGAATTTATTACGCAGCATCTCTTGCCGGAATCGCCGCGCTTTTTGCTCCGGCAGGCCTTGGCGTACGAGAAGGAATAATCTTCCTGATTCTTCCCGTAATTATTGCAAAAGGAGTTGTTATTGCGGGAACGATAATGATCAGAATTGTTTCTATTGCCGTAGAAATATGTTTAGCGTTATTTTTTTACTTTTATCCTCAAAAAAATAAAACTTGATGGTACTATAATGTTTACTAAAGAAAATGGATTTGCACTGCCTGGTAATTGGCAATTCCCTGATGGTAAAAAATATGCTTTTACATTTATATCGCTCTTAATTATCCTGTTAGCGATTTACTCTAACAGTTTCTATGGCGAGTGGCATTTTGACGATTATGCCAATATTGTCAACAATCCATATGTTCAAATAAAATCATTTTCCTGGACAGAAATAAAGCATTGTGTGTTCGGCATTTTTCAGGACAGACTATTGCGACCATTATCTTATTTCAGCTTTGCCTTGAATTATAAATTCGGCGGAATGGATGTCTTCTGGTTTCATGTGGTTAATTTTATTATCCATTACCTGGCGGCTGTTTTCCTTTTTCTATTTATTTATAACACTCTTAAACTCCCCCTGATTCGAGGGAAATATTCCCTGATCGCTTATCCGGTTGCGCTGCTTTCAACTTTTTTCTGGGCATTAAATCCCGTTCATATAACTTCCATTACCTATGTTGTGCAAAGAATGGCTTCCATGATGGGATTATTTTACATAATGTCCATGTATTTTTATCTCAAAGGTCGCACAGCTCAAAATTCAATTAGTTCCATTTCTTTTTTTATTTTATCCCTTATCGCCGGTTTTGCCTCTGTGCTTACCAAAGAAAATGCGGTCATGCTTCCGGTCAGCATTTTATTATTTGATTTATTTCTAATTCAGGGCGCTACTAAAAAAAACATTAAAATATTCAGCAAGATTTTATTTTTACCTCTTCTGCTGATTTTAATTATCGGACTTATTTATACAGGCGGGTTTTCCAATGCTTTCGGAGGATATGAAATACGCGACTTCTCGATGATGCAAAGGATTTTAACCGAACCTCGTGTCATCTTGTTTTATCTTTCCCTGTTATTTTATTCCATCAGTTCTCGCTTGACTTTACTTTATGATATAGAAATTTCCCGCTCTCTATTCCAACCCTGGACTACAATTCCGTCAATTTTATTTATACTGCTCATAATTGGTTTCGCTTTCTATATGGCACGTAAACGTCCATTAATTTCCTTCTGCATCATTTTTTATTTTTTAAATCATCTTATTGAAGGCTCGGTTTTTTCTTTGGAACTGATTTATGAACACCGCAATTACTTACCTTCAATGCTGTTGTTTGTCCCTTTGGCGGAGTTCATAATTTACACCATTGATTACTTCGCCTATAAGAAAATCATCCAGTTTATTGTTGCTTTGGGCATAGCTATAATATTATTTGGCGAAGGTGACATTACCTACAGCCGCAACAAAATAGTCTCCGATGATTTTCTCTTATGGTTTGATAACATTGATAAATCTCCCGGTTTGAGCAGACCGCATGGTAATCTGGGCAGAATCTATTTCATTTATAATGAGAAAGCCAAGGCGCTCCATGAATATGAAAAAGCGATAATCTTAAATAAATTTGGAAGCAAGGAATCCTTGGCTGTGCAAGAATACAATCTGGGACTTTTTTATTTTGAAGAAATGAAAGATGATCTGGCAATGAGATATTTAAAAAAATCTTCTGAAATATTACCTGAACACATAGAAAGTATTATACTTATCGCAGAAATAAAACTCCGGCAGAATAAAATTAAAGAGGCTGACCAAATTATCAAAGACAAATTAAAAAAATATCCTCGTAATTCTGAACTATTGGAATTATATAGTTTTATTCTATGGAAAGATGGCCGGATTAACGACGCTCAATATTTCGCCAAAAAATGTCTGGCAAAAAATACAAAGTCACTCCGTGCGCTCGAAATTATGGCTGAAACCTGCCGCATAAAAAATAATTATGCCGGCGCCATCTATTATTGGAAATCTGTCCGAACACTTTCTTCACAAAATTCTTTTGCTAATCTGGCGCTTATTGAATTATATGGAAAAATCAAAGACACAAAGATGCTCAATCAGGAGATTCGTCTCTTGTTTTATTTGCAGGGTTCTTTAAAGTTAAATGAATATATAAAACAATTAACCAGGGATGAAAATCTGATTGTTTATCTTCCTAAGATTAATAATTATTCATTTGTCATCGGTAAATGTTCCTACGTTAATTGAATTTGCTTCATATACAACAGAGCAAATGTTTATTTATATCAGGGCAATAAACAATTGGGGTGCCTTGACGCACGAAAATCTTGCGCACTGGGAAATTGCAAAACATTAGAAGCTGCTAAAAGCAAAGGATACTGCCGTTGATTTTTGAACAAAATTACGTCAAAATAGCTTTAAAAAATATCCTTTTTCTCCGGGGCGGATCAAAATTTAATTAAACTATATTATTATTCAAGAGGAAATAATGCTTTCCAAAGAAAATGGTTTTGCACTGCCTATTAAAATAAAATTACCCGACTCAAAGAAATACATCTTCACATTTATTACACTTTTAGCAGTTTTATTTTTAATTTACTCCAATAGTTTCAATGGTGATTGGCATTTTGACGATTTCGGCAACATCGTTAATAATCCACGCGTTCAGATGAAATCATTTTCCTGGTTGGAAATAAAGCATTGCATACTCGACAGTGATCAAAAAATATTATGGCGGCCATTGGCTGTCTTGAGCTTTGCTTTGAATTATAAATTCGGAGGAATGGATGTTTTCGGATTTCATGTGATTAATTTTATCATCCATTACCTGGCGGCCGTTTTTCTTTTTCTGTTCATTTACAACACTCTTAAACTTCCCCTGTTCCGGGGAAAATATTCCCTGATCGCTTATCCGGTCGCTCTGCTTGCAACTTTTTTCTGGGCATTAAATCCTGTTCACGTAACTTGTGTTACCTACATTGTGCAAAGATATACCTCTATGGTGGGATTATTTTACATCATGACTATGTATTTTTATTTGAAAGCAAGGACATCGGAAAAACCAGCTTATTCCATTTCGTTTTTTATCCTGTGCTTTACTGCCGGTTCTGCCGCTGTGCTGACCAAAGAAAACGCAGTAATGCTGCCGATCAGCATTTTATTATTCGACTTATTTTTAATTCAAGGCGTCACTAAAGAAAACATTAAAAAATCTGTCAAGATTTCTATCCTCCCTTTTTTGCTGATTTTAATTATCGGATTTATTTATACAGGCGGTTTTTCCAATTTTTTCGGTCTTCCAAATATTTTAGCCGGATATGAAATACGCGGCTTCTCCATAACACAAAAGCTTTTAACCGAACCTCGTGTTATCCTGTTCTATCTTTCCCTTTTATTTTATCCAATCAGTTCGCGCCTGACTTTTCTTTATGACGTGGAAGTTTCCCGTTCCCTGTTACAACCATGGACCACTGTTCCGTCTATTTTATTGATATTATTTATAATTAGTTTTTCCTTTTATATTGCCCGGAAGCGTCCGTTAATTTCTTTCTGTATTATTTTTTATTTTTTAAATCATTTGATAGAGGGTTCAATTATTAATCTGGAATTAATATACGACTACCGCAATTATCTGCCATCAATGTTTTTGTTTGTTCCTTTCGCGGAGTTCATAATTTATGCTATTAATTACTTCTCCTATAAGAAAATCATCCAGTTTATTGTTGCTTTGGTCATAGCTATAATATTAGTTGGCGAAGGTGATATTACCTACAGCCGCAACAAAACAGTCTCCGATGATTTCCTTTTTTGGTTTGATAACATTGATAAGTCTCCCGGGTTGAGCAGGCCTCATTGTAATCTGGGCAGAATCTACTTCACTTATAATGAGAAAGCAAAGGCACTTCAGGAATATGAAAAAGCGATAACTTTAAATAACTTTGGAGGAAGTAATGTAGCTTTAGCAATGCAGGAATATAATCTGGGACTTTTTTATTTTGAAGAAATGAAAGATGATCTGGCAATGAGATATTTTAAAAAATCTTCTGAAATATATTCTGAATATATTCCCACGTATATACGTATAGCAGAAATAAAACTCCGGCAGAATAAAATTAAAGAAGCTGAAAAAATTATTGGAGATAAATTAAAAAAATATCCTCATGATTCTGAACTATTGGAATTATACAGTTTTATTCTATTAAAAGATGGCCGGATTAATGACGCTCAACATTTCGCCAGAAAATGCCTCGCAAAAAATACAAATTCACTGCCTGCGCTCGAGATTATGGCCGAAACCTGCCGCATAAAAAATAAATATTCCGACGCTATCTCTTATTGGAATGCTGTCCGGTCGACTTCGCTGCAAAACGCTTTGGCCAATCTCGCGCTTGTTGAATTATACACGAAAATTAATGATACAGAAAAACTTAATCAGGAAATCCGCCTTTTGTTTTACTTGCAGGGTCCTTTAAAGTTAAATGAATATATTCAACAATTAAAAAGGGATGACAAGCTACTTATTTACCTTCCTGAAATTGAGAACTATTCCTTCATCATCAGGAAATGCAATAATATTAATTGACGCGCTTTTGTTGCTGTTCCATTTCCAGCGCAAATTTTAGTAACCGGTGGGCTTCTTCATTATCCGGTTTTAGGCGGATGAACTCGTTGTAATCCTCAATGGCGCGCTGATACTGGCCGAGGTTAGTGTAAGCATACCCCCTGTTGTAGTAGGCATCTGCATAATCTTGTTTCAGACTAATAGCTTTACTGAAGTCCTCAATGGCCAGCTGATACTGGCCGAGTTCACCATAAGTAATTCCCCGGGCATTGTGCGCTAGATAATTATTTTTTGTCACCTGCAAAGCATGGTTAAAAAGAGCGGTACTGTTTTTCCAGTAACCACATTGCTGCCATGTTAAAAACGCCATAATTGCCAGGTAAGCTATTCCTGCCGGAAATAAAATCTTTTTGCGCATGTCTTCGCGCGGAAACAAAAGCGGAATGCCCCAGGCCAGCATAATGGCAATGCCAATAGAGGGCAGATAAGTATAGCGGTCGGCCAGCGCTTGTTTGCCGACCTGCACCAACCCGATTACGGGAATCAGAGTTCCTAAGTACCAAAACCAACCCACAAATAAAAAAGGCAATTTCTTAAGGGCATAAATAACAATGATAGTAATTCCGATCAGGATGAAGCAGGAAACTAAGATTTGCCACAACGGAAAAGAATGTTCATAGGGATAAAATACAGCCAGGTCAATCGGCAAGAAAATTTTTCCTAAATAAGAAACATAAGAAATGACCGCATTGGCAACACGCGCAGGAAAGGGCAGATATTCCATGGAAATAACCGCACCACCTTCATTTTGAGCCCAGAGGGTCACAATACTCGAGACGATTGCTAAGAAAATAAAAGG
>CAVQCU010000044.1:0-11240 GCA_963710995.1 uncultured delta proteobacterium | reverse complement strand
TCTCCTCAATCAATTTAATGCGCGCCTGCTGATAGGACTTGCCTTCAATAAGTTCTTCTATCGAAAAACGGCTGACGCCCTGTAAAAGCATCTGCGTGTGGTTTTCCGAAGTCTTGACCATCTTCATAATCATGGCGCAGGTGCCCACTCGATGTAGGTCGTCCAGCGTATATTGGTTCGGTGTATCCGGCTCTTTTTTAGACATGATGAGACCGATTAAACGGTCTTTGGTCATGGCTTCATCCACCAGTATCAAAACATTGCCTGATACCTCCAGCGGAATCATGGTTTTGGGAAACACCAGCACATTATGTAACGGAAGAATGGGAATCACTTCAGGGATATTAAAATTATTTTTATTTTCTGTGACGTTTTGTTCCGTCATGCTAACCTCCAAACGTTGTCTTCGAGAAAGAATCAGCGGTTATTCGCTATTTCGCCGAAATGACCGATACGCGATGCGTTTTGTTAACCGGCAGCTTGTTCATCCTGACTATCAAAATACCGTCGGAATAAGAAGCCACCGCGGATTGCACGTCCACCGGCGCGGGCAGCGTGACATTTCTTTCAAAATAGCCGTGTGGAATTTCCGCCTGGCAATAGCGCGCGTTATGCAAAAGCTGAATCGCCTTGCGGATACCAGCGATTTTAATTTTTTTCCGGTCTATCTCAATATGCATCTCTTCCTTATTAAGTCCCGCCATATCTGCGAGCACAATGACTTCCTCAACGGATTCGTACACATCGATATTGGGATGCCAGATGCATTTGTAATTTTTGAAGGCCGGACGCACCAGATGAAACACTTCATCAACCGCTCTCTGAAACTCATCTTCAAAATTGCTGCCGAATTTAATTTTTACGTAAGTCATTTCCGCCGCCTTTTGGATCAATTTTATTGATTCCAGTTAAATATAGTAATTCGATGACGATTTGTAAAGACTGCCTTTCAACATTCGAACATCATTAAAATAATTTATATTTGATAAGACATTGTTTTTGATGGGAGAAACTATAATAAGAACTGCCCTGGCGGATAGAAGCCCGGCTTTATATGATACTTTCATTTTGATGCTTGTTACCGCCATCCTTGCATCCCCGATCAGGTCAAGGACAAGCTTTTTAAACGTGCAAGGTTGTGTTGTGCAGATCTCCGCATCACTATTTCTATCAAGGCTTCCTTTTGGGCTGTTTATCAATCTTGTCTTTTAAATTTTGTTTCTGTTTTTCAGCGTTCTGTTTCTGACTCTTTTCCTTATCTTTCTTGCCACCCTTGTCTCCCATTATGTCTCTCCTTTTCCTGTTGTCCAAAACATCTTTTCGAAGCATGGTTTCTGCTGCAACCACTGTAGACCTGTCATTATTAATTTCAATCTTGCATACTTTTCAAAATCAGTCAATCCCGCGGTTTGGAATCCCCCGGCCTCAGCCGAGGGAGGAATGCGGTGTAATCCGCGGGAGGTCGCGTTATCCTCTACTTCGCAGGATAATTCGATCGGCAGGCTTCAGTGCACTTTGTTTCTGAAGCTTGGGTCTCATTATTGTAGGGAGCCCCCTCCGGCTCCTGCCGGAGGGGGCTCCACTTACCGCTTTCAGAAAGTAGAGGTGAAATATTCTTCGCCCTTAATTTTTTGTGGACGTGAGATGTTGAACCGCTTTTTCCAAGCCGTCGAGGGTAAGTTCGAACATGGGAAAAATCTGCCGGATCATCTCCGTCGTCCTGGCATAATCCCATTCCCGGGGCGGCATGGGATTTAACCAGGCGCAATGGCGGAATGTCTTGGCCAGGAATTGCAGACGCTCAATACTGGCGCCCGTTGGTTTGGCATCTATATAAATAGCGCCGTTGGGATGCGTAAGTTCATAAGGGGCCATGCTGGCGTCTCCCACAATGATCAGACGGGTCTCCGGGTCCCGGCGAATGAAATCGTCAACCGGTTCCGGTTTGAACTGTCGTTGCGGATCGGCCCAGACGCGGCTGTAGATGGTGTTGTGGAAAAAGTAAATTTTCAGATCTTTGAACTGCGAACTGGCGTAGTGAAAAAGAGTTTGAACGACATCGATGTAAGGATCCATGGACCAGCCGCCGTTATCAATCAGGAGTATAACTTTCAGACGGTCCGCCAGACGGCGGTCGAAAATGATTTCGATTTCTCCGGCATTGCGCATGGTTTCATAGACGGTCTTATCGATGTTCACAACATCCCGGGGACCAGTCGGAGCCATGCGCCGCAATCTTTTCATGGCCTCGCCCATCTGAAACTGTGTCAGAGGGCCTTCCTGCGAGTAATCCCGGTAACGCCGTTCCATGGCGACCTTGACGGCCGAATGGTTCCTCGACTCCCCGCCGACGCGCATCCCCCCTGGATGAATACCGGAGTGTCCCGTGGGTGACGTTCCTCCCGTTCCGATCCATTTGTTGCCTCCGTGGTGGGCCTCGGTCTGTTCTTTCAGACGATCCAGAAAATATTGGATCAATTCCTCCGGAGTCATATTTTTCAGGGTCTCTTTATCGATGCCCAGAGCTTTCGCCATTTCTTCCGGATTTTTCAGCCACTCATCCAGCAGGGATCTGGCAATTTCCGTCAACTCCATCGCCGTCGGGTCTTCAAAAGAAGCTCCCTTGAAGTGGTGGGCGAATATCTGATCGTATGTATCGAAATATCGCTCGCTTTTTACAAGAATGGCTCGGGCAGCCGTATAAAATTCGTCGAGGGAATGAACAAGCCCCATATTCATGGCCTTCTGCAGACGCAGGAACGAAGTTGGTGTAACGGGAATGTCCCTATCTCTTAACGTATAAAAAAAATCAACAAACACTATTCATACCTATTAGCTATCAGACTTCTAGTAGTTGATTAACCTGGTATAATGCTAAGTAAGCTTTCAATAATTTATATTCTGATGTTGGAAAGCAACTTAGCATAAAACTTCAACTCTATACTTTTGTGACTTGCTGAATTGCCTGATGAAGGTCGGCGCTTTTCTTGAAGAGGATTCCCAGAAAGGGCACCCTTCCCTGCTTGAGCATTTTAGGCTTAAAGTCCGGATCGCTTTTCAGGGCGCGAATCCAGTTGATCAATTCCCGCGTGGCCGGTTTCTTTTCAATCCCCCGCAGTTCCCGAAGACGGTAAAACGTGCCGATACAAACATCGACCAGTTCCTCGTCTAACTTTGGAAAATGAACGTCCACGATCAGGCGCATCATGTCGGGATAGGGAAATGCGATATGGTGAAAATTGCAGCGCCCGAGGAACGGATCGGAGAGATCCTTCTTGGCATTGGATGTGATGATAATAACTGGACGGTGTTTGGCCTTGATCGTCCTGTCGATTTCGATGATATCAAACTGCATCTGGTCGAGGACGTCCAGCATGTCGTCCTGAAAATCCGTGTCGGCCTTGTCGATTTCATCGATCAGGAGAATGGTTCTCTTATCGGCCGTAAAAGCCTGGCCGATCTTACCCATTTTGATATAGGACTCGATATTGCTCACATCCCGCTTGGAATCGCCAAATCTGCTATCATTGAGACGGGTCAGGGTGTCGTACTGGTACAAGGCCTCAATTAGTTTCATGCTTGATTTGACGTTCAAAACAATGAGGGGCATTTGCAGGCTTTCGGCAATAGCATGGGCCAGCATGGTCTTTCCTGTGCCCGGTTCCCCTTTGAGCAGAAGAGGCATTTCCAGGGCCATGGAAACATTTACGATTTCCGCCAGTTCATCATCTAAAACATATCTGGACGCACCGCGGAACTGGGATTTATTCTTTTCTGAAGACATGACAAACTCCTGTGACCCTTGTTCTTAGACTTGAAAAACGTCCGGAAAGGGCTAATAATTTTTAAACATCATACTAACCGATCCCGAAGGAATTTACCAGCCGTTTTTGATTTGGTTTTTATATGTTTTTTTCTCAGACTTTCAAACCCGGGCGTTTATCGAACCATGGCTTGGCTTTTTCCAGTTGGGCCGCGAGCCTAAACAGTGTTGCTTCATCGCCGAAAGGAGCGATGAATTGGATGCCGCAGGGCAGGCCGTTTTTATCCCAGTGCAACGGAACATTCATCGCCGGCTGACCGGTGAAGTTGGCAATTTGAGTGAACGGAGTTTTGGCGAGAGTTTGTATCGCAATCTTATTTATCATCCCGGAAGCCTTGGCGAGCGAGCCGAGTTTCAGCACGCTTAATATCTTCATGGCGGCCTGCTCATATGATTTGGGCAAAAGCTCACTTATTCTTGCCGGCGGAGCGGCCACCGTCGGGGTAAGGTATAAATCGTACTTGAGGTGGAATTGACCCATTGCTCTCGCGGCAATGTCCCATTCCCGTATGGCCTTCACGAAATCCATCGCGCTGTAACGATGTCCAAGTTCGCCGAAAAACCATGTGGTGATCTCAAAATCCTTTCGGCTGACTTTTCTCTTCAATACTGATTGGGCAAGTTCGATATCGGCGGCAACCTCTCCGAAATAAAGCGTGAAGTAGGAATTGGCCAGTTTAAGACCGTCCAGTTCCGGCTTCGCCTCTTCCACCTTGTGCCCCAGTTCTTCCAGCAGTTTGGCGGTTTTATGGACGGCTTCCCTGCAATCCTCGTGTGTTCCCATACCCAGCGGCGATTCCGTGTTAAAGGCAATTCTCAAGGAGCCGGGATCTTGATTTATTTCTTCAGTGTAAGGCCTTTCCGGCGGCTTAATGATATAAGGCGCGCCTGCGTCGGCACCCGAAACGGCGTCTAATATTGCGGCGCAGTCCCGCACCGACCGCGTAAGCGCGTGTTCCACTGTCGCGCCTTGCCATAACTCGCCATACTTCGGTCCTGTAGGATTGCGGCCCCGGGTTGGTTTTAAACCAAACAGCGCGCAAAAAGATGCCGGAATGCGGATCGAGCCTCCACCATCTCCTCCAGAAGCCAGAGGCACCATGCCGGAAGCCACCGCGGCGGCGGATCCTCCGCTTGATCCGCCGGGAGTGTGTTCGATATTCCACGGATTGCGCGTCGGTCCGAATAATTCCGGCTCGGTTACGCCCATCAAGCCGAATTCGGGAGTGTTGGTTTTTCCCAGCGCGATCAGTCCTGTTTTTTTAAAGCGTTTCACCATCTCACTGTCATAGCCGGGAACATAATCTTTATATGCGCGGCAGCCCCATGTTAATTTAACTCCGGCGTAAGCGCTGATTAAATCCTTCAGGAGAAAAGGCACACCGGTGAATGGCCCTTCCGGCAGAGGCTTTTTAGCAGCGTTGCGACCGATGACGAACATCGGAGTTATCACCGCGTTGAGGATCGGATTCAACTTTTCAATGCGGCTTATCGCTTCTTCGCAAAGCTCGGAAGGGGAAATCTTTTTCCCCCGCACAAGTTTCGCTAATCCCAGTCCGTCATATTGATCGTATTCGGTAAAGCCAGCCATAGCATTTATTTTCCCTTGTTTTACGCAAACTGTATTATGGAGCAACGTTATAAGCAGCCGGATCAAGCGGTGATCCTGCTACAAATATACGTGTGGCTAATTCCCTGTCCAGCATCAGGATACCTTCTTTTGATGTTTCCACCATCGCCAGTTCGCGAGAAACTTTTTCCGTATTTTTTTCTTCTTCAATCTGCTCATTTAGAAACCAGGAAAGCAGCGGTTCAGAGGTGTAATCGTTTTCTTCACGGGATATTTTGGTTAAATTATTGATCTTGCCGGTAATGAACTTTTCATGTTCATAAGCATCCTGCCACGCCTCAAGTGGTTTTTTCCATGTTGTTTTGATCTGTTTTAAATCCAAAAGCGTTACCTGACCGCCTCTGTCGAGGATATGATCATAAAACTTCATGGCGTGGATCATTTCTTCATGCGCCTGACAACGCATCCAGTGTGCCATGCCGTCAAGATTCTGCGCATGGAAATAGGCGGTCATCGATAAATAGATGTAGAACGATTCCATTTCATGTTTGATCTGTTCATTCATCACGTTTCTTATTTTTTCTCCGATCATTTTATCTACCTTCCTTTCTGATTAGTTAAGCGATTAATTTAGTAACGACATAACCATCAACAACTGCTTGTTTAAGTTATAATCTAATTTTACAAATTTTCCAATATTTTTCCCAGATTCAATATATTTAATAATACGCTGTTAAAGAGAAAGGACTGAAAATAATGTTATTGACTAAAATGTTACTTTTCTATAAATTTCAAAACAGATTTATATCAGGTGATGGAGTTCACCTTTAACCGCCTTTGTTGCTGATAACTCCTGCCAAATTCAATATCAGGAGTTATTATGAGAGGCGATTATATACCTTTAGCCGTCGGTCTATTAGTTTTTCTGGCCAGTATTATCTCACTACGTTTGGGACTTTCCGTAGCAATCATCGAAATATTTCTTGGTGCCATTGCCGGTAATCTGGGATTAAAAACAGAAGACTGGATGATCTACATCGCGCAATTTGGCGGAATTATTTTAACCTATCTTGCTGGTACAGAAATTGACATCCGGTTGTTCAGGGAAAAATTCAAAGAAAGTTTCATGATTGGATTTTTTTCATTTCTGATTCCTTTTATTGCGGCATTCCTCTTTACTTTTTATTTTATTGGCTGGAGTTATAGAGCTGCGCTGATTGCCGGCGTGGCTTTATCCACAACATCACTTGCTGTAGTCTATTCCGTTTTGGTGGAAACAGGCCTGACCGAAACTCAAATTGGTAAAATGCTGATGTCCGCCACTTTTGTCACAGACATGGGCACGGCGCTGGCTTTGAGCATTATGTTTCTCAAACCCACGATCTACACACTGGTATTTTACATTGTATCGATTCTGGTGATATATCTTGTTGACAAATTTTCTTTATACATCCTCCATAATCCACGCTTTTTTGACAAAGTGATTGAGCCGGAGATAAAGTTTATTTTTCTTATTTTGTTAGTATTCATTTATTTTGCGCAAATCGGCGAAGGCCAGGCTATTCTGCCCGCCTTTGTGCTTGGGCTTTTAATGTCCAAACATTTTGATGAAAAGCGCAAAACCCTGGTTATCAAAAACCGCCTCCGTACGGTTGCTTACGCTTTCATCACACCCATTTTTTTTATCGTCGGCGGCATGAAGATTTCAATAACGATGATTATTGCCTCTCTGGGACTTTTTGCCGCGCTTTTCGCCGTTAAGATCGTTGCTAAATTTATCGGCGTGTATTTTCTGGCGAAAAAATTTATTCCCAGTGAAGGCAGCATGTACACAACTCTACTGATGAGCACAGGATTGACTTTCGGAACCATATCAAGTTTATTTGGCTTGCAGGCGGGAATTATTAATCAAGTTCAATATTCCATATTAGTCGGTGTTGTTGTGGCCAGCGCTATCATTCCCACTTTTATTGCGCAACAATGGTTCATGCCTGTGGATGAAGAAGATGTTCTTGATTTTGATAAATGGTATATGCCGCCTAGAGACAAAGACTGAATTAAATTTTCCAACATTTTTCACGGATTTAATATGGCGTGCTGCTTGACTGATCTTCAGATCACTGCGAGATTATACGGCACATTTTATCGCAATGAGCGATTAATTTAAGTAGACTTCACAAAGAAACAACTTTGAAATGTCTTGATGTTGTGGATTACGATTTGAAAGGTGCAACGATCCAAAGCTGAGCCACGGCCACTGGCGGCCAAGCTCTGAATGCAATAATGACATCCAATCTTCATCGCTCAATCCAAAACTGAAAGGGCAGTGACCATTGGTTCCAGCGCGGTGTTAGGCGCTTGCGGACTGAGTCATTGGTTCACTTCCTATACCAGTCCCGATCCCAGAAGTTATTTGGATTCTCTTCAATTTTTAGATGCTTAGAATCCACTATACGTAGTGTAAGAGTTCCTTCGCTGCGCGTCTCTCCCATGGGCACATCCACCCATTTTACATGCACCAGATTGCCATCTACTGTCCCCCGTGCAACGTTCGTCCAAAACGGATTCGTAGGCGAGCGTTCCCCAAACCACCAGATCTCTTTGTTAAGTTGTCGCACATAGAACGTCGCTCCGCCAGAATTCCAAACACCTGTCAGATCGTTGGCTTGTGCGCCCATTGCGGGTGTGCCGGGGGCTATCAGGGCTGATACCAATAGTACCAAACTAACGCATAACGCTTTCAGTGGTTTCATATTTATCCTTTTTGTTTTGTGGTTGGATATTACCGCAAATTTGCTGCCGCCTAACAATTAATACACGAACTTCGCTTTTCTCGACAACTTGAGTATCAATATAGCACATGTCTTTTTTTTTCAAAAAGAAAAATACTCATTATTATCGATTACGGATTGAAAGGTTTTATAAATATCAAGACTGACGATTTGAGGATTAACAGGAAGTGATGTTGGTGGGATGCAGCCCTTTCAAGAATCGTCTGATACTAAAGGAGAAAAAACCAGTAGAGCAATGCCACCATCGAGAGAATGAACCCCACCACAGCGAACCAGACGGGACGAATGACACGTGTGCCCTTTGACTCTTCCAGCTCTTGTGTCTTATCGCTTTTCTTCTTATCCTTGTTATCCCGCTTTCTTTCTGTCTTCTTCTGCAGGTCTTTTTTTTGTTTATGGTCCACGGATTCACCCCCAGGAACGTTCTGAGTTTAGTAAATTGTGACATCTGTCCTTATAAGAAACATGTTCATCATTCTCCTTTGTCAGCCTTAAGCCAATTTAGTGCTGCATCTTTGTCTGCGTAATCAAAGTGCCTTACTTCGGCCTGTATAAAATGATTGGCAACCTGCGGCATAATCGATAGAAAAGTGCCGTCTGTTACGGCCGCAATCTTCTTAATTTTCTGATGATGGTTCTTGACAAATTTTATATGGGAAAGAAAGGCCGCAAAATCATCCCATCCTGGGAAGGATTTGGCATAAATCATCAAGCCATTAAGTTTGCCTTTTTCTTTGATATAAGGATCAACTTCCTGGATTAATTTTTCGAAATCTGCTGATTCTAGGGGGCCGTCAGGCATAATAATCAATATATTCTCCACGCAATTTAATTCGTATTTAAGCATTGGCACTCTCCAGTCTTTAATCGGTCTAACACTGTTTCAAGGACTTTACGGCAGACCCCTTATGCTGTCCACTCTTTCTCTTCAATCTTCCAGTTCTATTTTTTTGCCAATTGTCTTGCCCAAAGTGACAGCCAGACGACGACAAATAGTATCATTCCAAAGCACAGCTTATAGGCCACCATTGCCCACAGCCAGATAGTACGAATTTCCGCCCAGGTAAAGCCTTTACCCCAGAGGCAAAGCATTCCTTCCGGCTGTCTGTTCATGATCAGCCAATAAGCAAACCATTGGATCAGCAAAATACAATAGAAGATTAACACAGTCCACCATCCAGCCGCTGCCGCCGCCCGCACTTTTTTTATAAATATTTCATCCATACTTTTCTCCTATATATTTTTTGTAATGTGTTCATACGTGTAATTAAAAGGATCATATAAATATTAATAGCAAATAGTAAGCCAATAGCCGAAGTGGAATCAGAAATTTGGATTCATCCTTTAATAACAGTTGGTTGTGTTAACAAGAGAGACCCCGAGAAAAGTATGAAATGACTCGTTTGGCCTCAATATTTGGTGGAACCTCAGCATATTGAGGGATACTTTGATGGGCCGTGGATAGTTCGGCCGGATGTCTATTGTCGCGTGAGAAATGATTTTGTTAGATTTAGTTCACATGCCTATTGTTTTCAAAATAACTTGTTCAGAACTTTTATCATTTCCCTTGCATGAGTTACTGAAGCAATGGGATGAGCCGCAGAATAGATAAATGAAGTGTACCGTTGGCTTGTTTTGATAACTTCTTTCTCAGTCCCCTGAACAACTGAATATCCGTGATTTTCGCCAACAAATACTCCCCAATCCTTGAGTATGCCTTTTTTTATATCTTGCTTAATCACCTTCATTAGCATATTAAATCCAACCCTACGCTCTTTTGGACCCACCGGTATTTTTGTCTGGTCAAATTCCCAAAGTAATAGATATTTTTCCATAGTTTGTCATCCTCTTGATTAAGTTTTACAGACGGTTGAAATGCTACAAGCCAATTCAACAGTTGCCCACAAGGAAAGAATATTTCAGTATAGGCAAGGGATATAGCTTTCTGTCTTTGCCTTTCCGGGTTGGCTTGATTGAAACTAAATACTTAAGCCTTTAATGGACGCAATATAAGTATTGGTAGCTTCCTATAACTCCTTTTCACGGTTGACTCCTTCATAGCGGACTCCAGATTCTCTGAAGTTTGTAAACGTCATGCAATGTAACAGCAAGTAGTCTGCCAACAACCAAAGGAAAATCATAATTTTTAATTCATTCTTTAATAACAGGGATTTAATACTAATTTGGCATCAAACGCTAAGCATAAACTGTATATTATAAAATATAATTAAATAGTTAACAAGATCATTACTTGATGTTTGATTGCAAATTGGTATAAATTAGTAGAAGAGAACAGCATAGAAGTATGAAATGATTCGTTTGGCCTCAGTATTTGGTAGAACCTCAATATATTGAGGGATGCTTTGAAGAGAGGTGAATAGTTAGGCCGGATGTTTGTCGTAGGGCTCGAATTGTGTTTTCCGAATACCGTTTGAAATCTTCGGTATGCCAAGAAATTAGATCTGACCCCCTCGCCCTTTGGGCATGAAAGACGAATCAGTTTCCAGTGTAGATCACAGCCATGATGACTGCCTTGTCTTTCACGGATGTGTTTATAACATTGTGGGGTATGGTGGCAAGGTAATAAATGCTGTCGCCTTCTTTCAGCATTTCTTCCTTGTTCCCTAGTACCACTCTGATGGCGCCTTCCATGACCACCAGGAACTCCTCGCCGTCATGGTTCGAGAGCTCAGCGTTGCCAGTGTCGGGAGTGAGGGTCACCAAGAAGGTTTCCATGTGCCTGTCCTTGATGCCGCTTGCCAGGGACTGATACTGGTAGTTGGGTCTGTCCGTGCTGCCGGTGGAGAAACGCTGTATCTTATGCCGATCCTGTTTCCTCATAACCGAATAGCTGTATCCCGATTTCTCGCCCAAGAGAAAACTTGTGCTGATCCTGAGGGCCTTGGATAGCTTAACGATGGTACCCAGATCCGGGAGAATCTGATGGTCCTCTATGTCTTTCAATTTGTCTTTATCAATACCCGAAATTTTGGAGAACTGTTCCAAGGACATATCCTGCATTTCACGTAATTCTTTTAGCCGCTTACCTATCGGG
>CAVQCU010000043.1:0-6987 GCA_963710995.1 uncultured delta proteobacterium | reverse complement strand
TCGCCGAAAAGCACGATGTTGACCTGGAAAGCATGGTCTCCGGATTTGCGAAAATTGAGGAAGAAAAACTCACCGAGCTCATTGCCTTATTGGAAAAAAATAAACAAACAATAGACGAATTCGGCGAAGTAAATTTGCTCGCGCTTAATGAATATGAAGAGCTCGATAAGCGTTACACTTTCTTATCGGCGCAAATAGCCGATTTGAATACTTCACTTAATGTTTTGCAAAGAACGATTACACGTATTAATAAAATTTCCCGCACAAGATTTGCCGAAACCTTTGCCGCAGTCAATGCCTGTTTTAAAGAAGTATTCACTCAGATTTTCCCGGGAGGCCGCGGTGAGCTTCTGCTGACCGATGAAAATGATTTACTGGAAACAGGCGTGGATATTGATATTCAAGTTCCCGGCAAAAGAACGCAAAATGTTAATTTGCTTTCCGGCGGTGAAAAATCGTTGGTGGCGGTTGCTCTTATTTTTGCCATTTTGCTGTACCGTCCTTCTCCATTTTTGGTTTTAGACGAAGTTGATGCCGCTTTGGATGACGCTAATACCAATCTCTTTAATCGATTGGTTAAGGATGTCGCTAAAAAATCTCAGGTTATCATGATTACGCATAATAAGAGCACAATGGAAGTTGCCGAGACACTCTTTGGCGTTACCATGCAAAAACAGGGGATATCGTCGTTGGTTTCTGTCAATCTGAACTAATGCATCTCTTTACTTCTGAGCAAAAAATAGTTATTAATACCAATTCGCTTTCTTTGGCTAATTTTGTTGGCTGCGTCGTCGACTTCCTCAACTTATGTAAAATACGCCTCGTCGCCTCCTTCTTGCCGCCGCGTTATCCTTTGAAAGCGAAATGGTATAATTAGCCATTGTATAAGAAAGGTGTTTCTATGGAAAAGAATAGTTTTTTTGAAAAATTAAAGACAGGGTTGGCCAAAACACGTGATGTTCTGACGATGGATTTGAATGATCTTGTTTTTAGTAAAAAGGTTTTAGATAAAGAACTTTTTGACAAGCTCGAAGAACTGCTGATTACGGCTGATATGGGGCCTCAATTTACTTATGATTTAATTGACGATGTCAAGCAGCGGGTCAGCCGTCATGATCTGCAGAATGCCGGGCAAATAAAAAAGATTTTGCAGGAACGAATGATTGCTATTTTGCAGAAAATTGAGAAGCCTCTGACCATTCCTAAGGGGCATCCCTATATTATTATGACAATAGGGGTCAACGGTAGCGGCAAAACAACCACCATCGGTAAATTAGCCAGTTTACTGAAAAGCAATGGCCACGAGGTAATGCTGGTTGCCGCCGATACTTTTCGGGCAGCGGCAATCGAACAATTGGAAGTTTGGGGCTCACGAGTAGGCGCGCCGGTTATTAAGCAAAAAATGAATGCCGACCCGGCGGCAGTTGTGTTTGACGCGGTGGCAAAAATTAAAGCCGGTTATTCCGGTGTCGTTATCGTGGATACAGCCGGGCGGTTGCATACTCGAACGAATTTGATGGAAGAGCTAAAAAAGATTAAAAGAATTATCAGCAAGGAACTGCCGGAAGTGGCGCAGGAGATATTGCTGGTTCTCGATGCAACAACCGGCCAGAATGCCGTTATCCAAGCGAAAATATTTAAAGAAGACATCGGTGCGACCGGTATTGTCTTGACTAAACTCGATGGAACGTCTAAAGGTGGTGTAGTGGTGCGAATTGCCGATGAGCTAGCCTTGCCTGTTCGATATATCGGAGTCGGTGAAGGATTGGGTGATTTGCGCGTTTTCGACAGCCATGATTTCACAAAAGCTCTTTTAGATTAAATTAGTGAAGCTCCCTTCGGCAGGAGCCTGGGGATTCCAAGTCGCGGGATCACACAACTTTAATGAAACTCAGATATTACAAGCGCAGAGCGGTAATATCTGTAAGTTGTAATGAGTCCCAAGTTTCGGAAGTGAAGCACACTGAAACTTGCTGGACGAATTATCCAATAGCCAAAGGCTATTGGAAATTATCCCACGTGCGAAGCTAAGAGGGACTATCACAGAGTGCATAAGCGGAATCTTTTTCCAATGCTTGCTTTGGGGTTCATTACCAGTGATGAATAAAATTTTTGCCATAGGAGATATTCACGGCTGCTTGGGAAAGCTCCAGGCACTGGTCCAGAGCATTGGCGCTGATCCACAAAATGACACATTAATCTTCATCGGCGATTATATTGATCGTGGGAACTCCAGCCGAGAAGTTGTTGATTATATTATCCGGTTAAAGAAGGAATATAAAAAGGTTGTCTGCCTTTTGGGTAATCATGAATACATGCTTATCCGTTATCTGGAAGGTGTGGATGAAGACATGTATTTGGAAAATGGCGGCATAGCTACTCTTCATTCTTATGGAATTTCCCGTTCGGATGAGCCTAAAAAAAGAAAAGCTAAAATCCCGCGGGAGCATGGGCAATTTTTTGAGGCGCTTTTGCCGCATTATGAGACTGAGGATTACATATTTGTTCATGCTGGTCTAAAACCGGGATTACCGCTGCATGAACAGGCAATGCATGACTTATTGTGGACACGTCACGAGTTCATAGAAACAGCGTATGATTTCGGTAAAATGGTTGTTTTCGGTCATACCCCTTCTACCTATCCTTTAATTATGTCGAATAAGATAGGCGTTGATACCGGAGCTGTCTATGGAGGCAAGCTTACTTGTGTTGAATTGCCGGCAGTCAAAATTCATCAGGTGTAAAATGAAAATTATTGAATGCGTGCCAAATTTTAGTGAAGGATGCGATCGAAAAAAGATTGTGGCGATTGCGCAGGTTTTTGAATCGTTTCCCGGCGTGCGGCTGGTTGATTTCAGCGGTGATACTGATCATAACCGCAGCGTCTTTACTTTTTTGGGAAAACCGGAGGATGTGCTGGAAGCCGCGCTTGCTGCTTCGGGCAAAGCTCTGGAACTGATTGATATGCGCAAACAAGCCGGAGTGCATCCGCGCCTGGGAGCTGTTGATGTTGTTCCCTTTATCCCGTTGGCTAAAGCGAAAATGAAAGACGCAGTTGCTTCAGCGCACCTCTTCGGGCAGCAATTGTACGAACGATTCGGTGTTCCTGTATATTTCTACGGCGACGCGGCGCTGATTCCAGGGCGTAGCGAACTGGCAACAGTCCGTCACGGCGGATACGAGGCACTGGAGAAGAAAATAATCAATTCGGGAGATGCTCCCGATGTGGGTAAGCCAAAATTTAACGCGCGGGCTGGCGCTACTGTTGTGGGGGCACGCGAGCCGTTGGTTGCTTATAACATTAATTTGATATCTGATGATTTACGTCTGGCGCAAAATGTTGCTTCGCAAATCAGGGAGAAAGGCGGCGGTTTGGCGCATGTGCGGGCAATCGGTGTAATTTTGAAAAGCCGCGGCATCGCGCAGGTATCGATAAATCTGACTAATTGTAAGGAAACGCCGCTCAAATCTATTTATGATCTGGTTAATACGCTGGCGACCAAGCGCGACGTTGAAATTTTGGAGTCCGAATTGATCGGTCTGGTGCCGAAATGCGCTTTTGCCGGTACTACTCCCAAATACCTGAAGCTCAAAGATTTTGATAAACAGCGCCTGCTGGAAACACATCTGAAAGCCTTTGTAACATGAATTTAAGATTAATTATCATCTTAACATAAATTTTAAATCAAAGATGATTAGGACACGGCGATGTCATCATTATCCCTCTCCGCTTCGCTTCAGGGGTAGTTCGACTAACTCTTCACTATAGTTCAGAGAGTCTCTCTAGTTTAATTGCAGAAGTTCTTGAGGAGTATCGAAAAGGTAATCCGGTTTGGCCGCGGCCATTTTTTCTTTGCTGTGCCAGCCCCACGTCACACCGACAGTTTTTATGCCGGCTTGCTTTCCTTCCTTGATATCGCCGGTTGTGTCGCCGATGTAATAAATGTCCTGAAGAGTGGTCTGATATTTTTTTGCGGCATAAAGTATTTTTTCTTTTTTGCTGAACATAAAATCGGAACCGAAAATTTCCTGAAATATTCCGTTAAAATTATAGAGGCGCAAAGCCTCTTGAATGGTCGGGGTGTCGTTTGAAGAAATTACGATAAGCGGATGATTTATTTTTAGTTCATCAAGAACCGGCAGCATCGCGTTGAAAGGCTTCATTTTGCTGTAATCAACCCGCGCGAGAATATCTTCGGCTGCTTTCATAAACACATCTAAATCCACGCCTCTTTTCACCAGCGATTCATAAAAGTTGCCCTCAAATAGTTCCAGGAATTCTTCTCTGCCGCGCGTTAACGGTTGTTTTATTTTCTGGAGGCAATCGGTCACTGTCTTTTCATAAACATCCAATGAATCAACAAGGACACCGTCAAAATCAAAAAGAAACAATTTCATGAACGCTTTTCCCCTTTATGCATACGGGCAATGGAGACGCGGTAAGGTTTTGTGAGAATTCCCTTTTCCGTTATAATCGCCGCGATAAATCGTGCGGGCGTAACGTCAAAGGCCGGATTATAAACTTTTGTCCCTTGAGGCGCGCTGCGAACTCCCTTAAAATGAGTTACTTCTTCGTTTCTTCTTTCTTCGATAGGAATGGCGGCGCCTGTCTTTAAAGAAACATCAATTGTGGAAAGAGGTGCGGCCACATAAAATGGAATACAGTGCGCGCAAGCCAATACAGCCAAAGAATAGGTGCCGATTTTGTTAGCCGTGTCTCCGTTGGCGGCAATTCTATCGGCTCCCACAATGATCTTGTCAATCTTTTCCTGCTGCATGAGAAATCCCGCCATATTATCGGTAATCAACGTGAAGGGGATTTTTTCTTTTTTCAGCTCCCAAGCGGTAAGCCTTGCTCCCTGCAAAACAGGCCTGGTTTCGTCCACATAAACATGCACTTTTTTGCCCTGCTCATGGGCCGCGCGAATGACACCCAACGCTGTGCCGTATCCGGCTGTTGCCAGCGCGCCGGCGTTACAATGAGTCAGGATATTATCGCCATCGGCGAGAAGCTTGCTTCCGTGCTTTCCCATTTGACGGTTGATTTCTATATCCTCAGAACAAATGCGTTTGGCTTCGTTAACAAGTTCGTTTACTAACTCGCGTTGGCTGGAGTGCTTCGATTGGTCAAAACTATTTTTCATGTGCTCCAGCGCCCAGAAGAGGTTGCGTGCCGTGGGCCGCGCTTGAGCGATTTCGTCGCAGATAGCGAAAAATATTCGCCGGAATTCTTTTGGTGATAAAGAGGGAAGGTGCAATGCTCCCAAAGCTGCGCCCATCGCGGCAGCGACGCCGATAGCAGGAGCGCCGCGCACGGTTAAATCTTTGATGGCGGAAATTACCTCTTTATAGGATTTGCAGGCAACATATCTTTCGGCAAGCGGCAGAGCTCTCTGGTCAATTAAAACTACGGTGTTATTTTTCCAAATAATTGTTTTAATCATTGTGAAGCTCCAATTTAATGAGACTCGCTGAAAACGAACGGAGTGAAGTTTGAAGCGTCAGTCGAATTATCCCACGTGTGAAGCTAAGTGGGACCATATATGATATTCAACTGCTTGCTTTGGAAACATACCCGTGATTATCCGGCAAGCATCTTTTTGAGAAGTTCGTTGACGAGCTGCGGATTGGCTTTGCCCTGGGTCGCCTTCATCGCCTGACCGACAAAAAAGCCGAAGAGTTTTTCCTTGCCGCCGCGATAATCCGCAAGCTGCCCCGGATTGGCTTCAATGATAGAGGTTATTGTTTTGATCAGCTCGCCTTCATCGGTAATTTGCACCAGACCTTTTTCTTCAATAATCGTCTGCGGCGATTTGCCGGTCTTATACATGTCTTCAACTATTTCTTTGGCCATTTTTCCGCTGATCGTGCCTTCTTCAATCAGTCGAATCATGTTCGCCAGAGATTTAGCTGTGATAGGGCATTGGCGGATATCGCGTTTTTCTTCATTGAGAAAACGCATAACGTCACCCATTACCCAGTTGCTGGCTGCTTTAGGCTTGGCACAAAGCTTCACTACTTCTTCATAATAATTAGCCAAGGCTTTATCGGCCGTCAGTACGCCCGCGTCGTAGGTGGGAATTTGATAATCTTTAATGAATCTTTCCCGTTTGGTCAGAGGCAATTCCGGCAATTCCTTCCTGATTTTTTCTATCCAGGCATCATCAACTAAAATCGGTACTAAATCAGGATCGGGGAAATAACGGTAGTCATGCGCTTCTTCCTTGCTGCGCATGGAATTCGTCGCGCCTTGCGCGTCGTCCCACAGGCGTGTTTCCTGAATAACAGTGCCGCCGTTTTCCACAAGGTATTGCTGCCGCTTGATTTCATATTCCAGCGCGCGCTGCACATTACGGAAGGAATTCATATTTTTCAATTCCGCCCTGGTGCCGAATTCCTTTTGTCCTTTGGGGCGAATGGAAACGTTGGCGTCGCAACGGAAAGAGCCTTCTTCCATATTTCCGTCGCAAATTTCCAGATAAACCAGAATTTCATGCAGGCGCTTGAGATATTCTGTTGCTTCTTCTGGCGAACGCATATCGGGTTCACTGACGATTTCAATCAGCGGTACGCCCGTGCGGTTGAGATCAACGTAACTCACCGGATTATGCTCATCGTGCATAAGTTTGCCGGCGTCTTCTTCCATGTGAATTCTGGTAATGCCGATTTTCTTTTGCTCTCCGTTGACATCCAGAATAATGTGACCGTGCTCCGCTAGCGGATAAGCGTATTGCGATATTTGATAGCCTTTGGGCAGATCAGGGTAAAAATAATTTTTCCGCGCAAAACTGCATGACTTGTTAATTTCACAATTTGTCGCCAAAGACATTTTCATGGCGAACTCGACGACTTTTTTATTTAATACCGGTAAAACTCCCGGCATGCCCAAGCAAACAGGGCAGGTATGGCTATTGGGCGCTCCGCCGAATTTGGTGGAACAGCCGCAAAATATTTTTGTGTCCGTTAACATTTGGGCGTGGACTTCAA